>JAGOIJ010000183.1 GCA_017995695.1 Candidatus Omnitrophota bacterium
TCTTATCTCTCATAAATACTTCCGCAATCAATCCTGCTACGCGCGGCGCGGCAAAAGAACTGCCGGATGCGCTAATACTTAATGAGCCGGACATATCTGAAAAAGATCCCTGGGCCGCAATATCCACATACGAACCATAGTTAGAATATGCTGCCTTCCTGCCATTCTTGGTAAGACCGGCCACAGCGATTACTTCCGAATATGCAGCAGGATAAGTAAGAGTATTCGAATTATCGTTTCCTGACGCAGCAACCAGCACCACCCCAATGCTCTTAAGCGCCTGAATCACAAGATGCTCAAGAATAAACTCTTCGTCATGGCACAAACTCATATTAACAATAATAGCTTCATCAGGATGGTTAATTGCGTAATTAAGAACATCACTCAGCGCGTCAACTACGGCCCAGGCTTCAATTTTGCCGCTATCGTTCGACACATTCACCGAGACAATTTCACAACCGCGGCATTCTTCCCGCACAGATTTCGCAACTACCGTACCATGACTTAATTCATACTCGAAAACATTCTTACTAGTAACATACCCAGCCTTATCTCCCCTAACTTTTCCTGGAACCTCAGAGAAATCTACTCCTGAGTCCAATATGAATACGGTTGCTTTTCTTTGCGTAGCACCATCGTCTTGCCACACACACCCTTGTAACATATTAGCGCTTGCGACGCCTGCAAACATAGTTCCGATAAAATTTCTTCGACTCATTACCGGACTTGAGGAAGTCACGCCGTCTTCAATTGCCGGCTGATAAGCATTAACGACTTCCAGCAACTCCCGCAAAGAAACCGGCTTCGGCATAAAACGGTCGATGATACCTTTGTATTCAGACACATGCTTGACCGTTGCGCCGCTCACCAAAATGATAAACGTCAGAGGGCTTATTGCGCGTGCCTCTTGGGCAAGCTGATACCCGTGCTTCTTAGGCATCAGATCATCGGTAATGATAATCTCAAACGGTTCACCCTGCTCTTTGGCCGCCATAAATGCGGTGAGCGCCTCTTCTCCATCGGAAACCACGGTAATATCGAAAGCAGGATTTAGCTTCGCCAAACCTTGCGCCAGAAGTTTTAAGGTTAATTCATCTTCCGCAACCAATATTTTCACCGGGCTGGAGCCGGCAGCATTCATCCCCTTTACAAACCCTATTGCTTCTTGCACTGCCTGAACAAAAAGATTAATTCTGAATGGCTTGCTGATAAACGTATGCGCATACCTTGACCCTTCCTCGTGAGGGAATGCGCAAGCGCTCATCTGGATAATATACGGCTGCTTGCTGCTCATGGACAGCGCTTCAACGATCACGGCATTGCCATCCATTGTGCCCGGGAGCGCCAAATCCACTATGATGATATCGAAAGGTTCGGGTCGCGTGAGGACGCGTACTGCTTCTGAACCATCAAACGTTTCTGTAATCTCGAATTCAGTGTTTGAGAAATCTTCTTTATTGTTCAAAATAATCGTAAGTAATCTGCGGGTTTCAAAATCATCCTCCACCATCAAAACGGTAAGCTTGCGAGATGCTGCTGGGCTTGAGCTGCCATGCTGCGCGGCGCGGCGATTTTCATCAAGAAGGGCAATCATTGCATGGAGCGAACCGAGCACTAACTCGCCTAACTTACCGCTGCCGCCGGAATAATTTATAAATCCTTCAATCTCATGGCGCTGTTTACGCCACTGCAAATCTGCTGCCTCATCTCCGTCATCAATAACCACGATAACGGGAACACAATCAACAATATTTTTCACCTCCCTAATTTTCGCTGCAGCGTGTTCGATATAATCAAACTTGGGAGTTTTTAAGAATAAATAAATAATATCTGCCGGGGCGTGCTTCAAGATAAAATCATTTAAACTCTCTATGCTAATACTTCCCGACACCACGATTCTATTTTTAAGCAAGGGGTCCCTGGATGAACCGTATGTAATCGTTGCCACAAGCAGACCGCCGAAACTTTCATCCTCAGTTAGCACCAGCACATTCACCGGACTCTCATCAATCGGGCTGGAGGCAATCTTCTCAATCTCTGTAAGCACGTCATTAATAAACTTCTGCTTATACTGATCTTTACTGCTACACGTTATTCCTTTCCATACTCTCTCGAAAACATTACCTAGCGAAGTTAAGAAGATTGGGCGAAGTTCTGTATCATTGATGATCTTACGTAAAACATCGACAGGACTATCTTCAATAGCGCGCATGCGAAACTTTGCATACAATGCCTCGATCATTACTGCGCGCTCTCTTTCAGTTAAATCATCCAGATCTACAACCGGTGATGAGCTTCTCTTGCTGATCCCTGGCCTGATCCTTTCTGCGCGAGCCAGATGTTGCTCTGACAGCCGACGATCGCCAAGAAGATCATATACATTGGATAAATTAAAGTAGGCAGAGGCGTAATCACTGTGTATGCGAATCGCGGTAGCATATGCCGTAGCTGCTTGTTGCCAATATGCTTTTGCTTCTGCATCTTCTCCATAAACATGCATAATCTTACCTAGTAAAACCAAAGCATTACCCAGATTAAACCAATGCGTAGCGTTAGTTGGCCTGATCTGCGCTGCCGTGGTATATGCTGATACAGCCCTGAGAATAACATCTTGTGCTTGCTTAAGTAAAATCCAGTCTTCCAGTTGGAAGCATTGCATATACCGCATAAAAGCGAGCTGTTCAAGTGCCCTGCCAAGCTCTCCATGCAACATATCGTCAAATGCTGCGGCTTCCGGATTAGCTCCCATTGCTCGCTCAAACGCCTTTGCTGCTTCCTGATACTTTCTTAAATTCATCCAGGTAGAGCCAAGGTGCTTATGCATATGATAAAAATACGTGCGCAATGAAATCGGCGAAGAGCTACCTTTTGTTTTTCTGCCCAACCCAAGCTCCTCGCGAATTCGCTGCTGTATTTTCTGGTCGACAACATAGCCAAGCATCTTCCTGGCTTCTGTTTCGTCTTCTAACCTCAAGAGCGAAATCGCTTGCAACCAGTCAGTATATGCCTGCTCTTTGCTCTCCTTTTCTATTGCTTCTTCTTTTTCGCGTCTTGCTTGCTGGCTTAATTGATGCCAACAATTACCTCGATTAAAGAACGAAACCGCACCCATGGAATCAAGCGCAAGGCTTTGAGTGAAAGCATCTATGGCGGCCCGGTAAATATCGCCATCCGTGCCTCCGTTACCCATAAGCATGAGCGTGGCTCCCTTTTCGCGATA
>JAGOIJ010000184.1 GCA_017995695.1 Candidatus Omnitrophota bacterium
GTTTTGGCGCGGCTGTTTACCGGGAAAATCACTGGGGACATGTCCAATTACTACTTTATTTGGTATCAAAACATCCTGGATAACGGCATCGCTGTATCATTCCGGGAGCACCTTATCGGTTACACGCCGGCGTTTTGGTATCTGTTTGCCGGCACGACACTCCTTGACCCCATCCTCCCTAGGGTAACCGCCATAAAACTGCTCCCGATCCTTTTCGATTGCATCTCCACATATTTTGTCTACCGCATTGTGCGCCTAAAATACCCCACGGGGAATAAACCCTATTGGGCTGCCGGGTTGTTTTTTGCCTTGCCCACGCTTTTTATCAACAGCGCGCAATGGGGTCAAATGGATGCGCTCTATACAACCTTTCTCATTATCAGCCTGTTCTTCTTCCTGCAAGAAAAGCCCTTGCAAGGGATGCTGGCTTTTGCGCTTTCCTTTGCCATCAAATTTCAAGCTATCTTTTTTGTGCCCTTTTTGGTCGTCCTTTTGCTCAAGGGAAAGGTTCGCTGGTGGCAGTTCTTTTTAGTTCCCGCGGTGTACGTGATCACCTGCGTCCCAGCAGTTATTTTGGGAAGCAGCTGGCTGGACGTGCTCACGATTTACCTGAGGCAAACGACGCTCTTTTCACAGCTCTCCGTCAATGCGCCTAACTTGTATATTTTCGTGCCTTGGGAGTATGCTGAGCCGGCGTTGACGATTGGCTTCATCGTGGCGTTTTGCACCCTCGCCGGCTGGATCATCTTCACCGCTCTGGATAAACGGGAAATCACGCCGGAAAGAATGGTTCTCCTGGCGCTGATATCCGTGAGCCTCACCCCATTTGTGCTCCCGAGGATGCACGAACGCTACTTTTACCCCGCCGATGTGCTTTCTCTGATTGTGGCGTTCTATATCCCGGATTTATGGATTGTTCCTTTCGCGTTCCAGTTATCCTCAGGCCTTGCCTCTGCAGTTTATCTCAAAGGGAAATCCCCCGAGCCAGTGATGTTTGGCGCGCTGATCAACATGGTTATTCTCATTGTCCTCTTGATCTATCAATTTTCGCGGCGCGGTAACTCTTTGCATGGGGCTGATGAGCATGAGATCGTTACCCGAACAGAATGCATCAACCAAGTAATTGCTGAAGCCGAGTACATGCCTCTTATTCCTGGCGAGGATGTTGTGACCGGTGGGTAGGTTTCGTGTAACATCTAAGAATGAATCCCAGATGCAATGTTCCTTGAGAAAGGCATTATGATCGATAATCATGGGTATCCATTAATAGTGATTCTAAATGGCATAAACTTATCAAATGATTTAAAGCTTTTAATTGATTACCTCCTATGTTAGCGTCTATTTAATTTAACAAAAACACATGTCCTTTTTCTAATTCCATTTAATATTTATATATAACTTATCTTCTTATTCTAGGATAAATTATGAAAACAAAGCCAAATGATACAATAGAATTTTATCGAAACCTCGAATTCTTAAGTATATTGTCATTGTTCATCCTAGGAATTATTGCAAGGATGGATACCCGTATGGTCACACCTGATATGGAGTATTGCTTTATTCCTTGGTATCGACACATCCGAGATGCTGGATTAGCGGTTGCACTTCGAGAAAATTTTACGAACTATACCCCCATTTTTTCTTATCTTCTTGCAATGACGACTCTTCTGGATTCTATTATTCCAAAAGTAATGGCTATAAAACTTATACCTATCACAGCAGATTTAATCTCTACATTTTTTATCTACAAAATTGTTAGACTAAAATTTCCAAAGGGAATTAAGCCGTATTTTGCTGCAAGCCTATTTTTCATCCTCCCTACTGTTTTCATCAATAGCGCACACTGGGGCCAGGTGGATGCGCTCTATACTATGTTTATCATTATTAGTTTATTCTTTTTCCTTAAAGATAAATCCTTTCTTGGTATGTTGGCATATGCGCTTTCTTTTTCCATCAAATTTCAAGCGATCTTTTTTGTGCCCTTTTTAGTCGTCCTTCTGCTCAAGAAAAAGATCCTGTGGTGGCAGTTCTTTTTAATTCCAGCTGTGTATGTGCTAACTTGCCTCCCAGTTGTTCTACTAGGGCGTAGTTGGCAGAGTGTGCTTTCCATCTATCTCGGACAGGCAGGATCACATGAGTGGCTTTCCGCAAATGCACCTAATTTGTATATTTTCATTTCCGATAATTTTTACAGAATTGGATTAATAATTGGATTAGTCTTCGCTTCTTGTAGCCTTGCCACATGGATAATTTTTACATTCCTGGATAAAAGAGAGTTTACAAAGGAGAAATTAGTTTTACTTGCTTTAATATCTGTTAGTATTACTCCATTTGTTCTTCCAAAAATGCATGAACGTTACTTCTATCCAGCAGATGCGCTTTCTTTAATTGTTGCATTCTTTTTACCAGATCTATGGTTTGTTCCTATAGCTTTCCAGGCAAGCTCGAGCCTTGCATATTCCGTTTATTTATTCGGGGCTTCCGTCGGGTTAGTAAAAATAGGAGCAATTATAAATACGGTATTAATTGCATATTTATTATTCTATCAATTTTCTAAAGGAACTAATTCCTTGAATAAGGCAAGTGAGCATGAAAACATTTAATGAATCTGCTAAAGCATTTATTAAGAGCAATTTAGTTACTATCGGTACAGTAGCTTTCTTTGCTCTTGCCGCGTATGGTTACGAGCTTTTCAATATTAATCTTACGATTGACGAAGAACTTGCAGCTTTAAGAACGGAAATTAACCAAGGCTTCATTCCTAACGGTAGGTGGGGGTTATTCCTTCTCACGAAGTTACTTTTACCCAAGCAAGTTATCCCCTTCGTTCCAATGTCGCTAACTCTTTTGTTTCACTTATTATCTCTTCTTATATTGCTTGATTGTTTGGGTGTTCGAAACCAAGATGATAAAGTCCTTATTGCAGCGACAAGCCTGCTCTGGTCTGGGCTAGCCTTTATTTATAGTTTTTCCTTTGTCAACTTTGCCATTGGCTTCGGCTTTTTATGCATCTCTCTCGGTTTGTACCTCCTGGTTAAGGGCAAAGGCGCAGGCAAACTTTGGGCTGCCATCCCCATTGCCTTCGTTATCTCCATTTATCAGCCGCTCGTGCTGCCCCTGATCATGGCTTTTCTGCTTTACCCGCTCTATCGGTGGCAGGAAGAGCGGCCCAACATCCTGCGCTTTTTGCTCAATGCCTTGCTTGCACTTGG
>JAGOIJ010000185.1 GCA_017995695.1 Candidatus Omnitrophota bacterium
ACCCGCGCATGAGATCACAAAGGAGATATAATGGGCCATACCTGTAATTCCATCATTATTAACGCACCGTACGATCTGGTATTTGATATCTCAAATGATATCCCGCGTTGGACCGAGCTGTTTGGCAGCGAGTACAAAAAAGCCGAAGTAGTCAAGAAAGAAGGCAATAAAATTACCTTTCGCCTTACTGACGATGAAGACAAGAGCTGGCAATCATGGAGATTGCTTTTTAAGGATAAATTTTTCGCCTATGCCGAGCGCGAGGAGCCGAAGTTCCCGTTTAAGTTCATGAAGATTATCTGGCTCTATACGCAGAAGCCGGAGGGGGTGGCTTTGGCTAAAGGAGGCCAAACCACGGACCTCTGTCCTGTGGAATTAACTTGGATCCAGCATTTTGAGATGGATGAGAAAGCAAAGTTTAATGACCAACAGGTTGAAGGCTTTATTAACGGACATTCGAAAGACAATCTGAAGATTTTTAAAGAGGTTATTGAGCGAGCAGCAAAGAAATGAGTTCTTTGACATTTGTTATTTTGTGCTTTGAGGGAGCGATCCTTTCCTTTAATGTTGCGGCATGCGCAGCTTTAGTTCCTTCAGTTGCGCAGGATCTGGGAGTTGCGCCATTTGTTGCGGGTAGGATAGTTTGGCTTTATATGTTGCCGTATGGTATTGCTGCTCTTTTATATGGTCCTTTGGTTAGGTTGTTTGATGCGAAGAAAATCGAACTGGTTTGTTTTTCGCTGTTTTCGCTTGCAAATCTTCTTGCGTTCTTTGCCAAAGATATTTATACGTTGTACGCAGCTCGTATTCTCATGGGATTGTTTGGGGCATCGGTCATTCCTCTTATCCTTATTTTGATTGCCAAGCATTGCAACGTCAAGAGCAGAGGTAAGCAAGTTGGTTTATTTTTTAGCGCCACCTTTGTTGCATCATTATTGGGATTACTGTTAAGCGGCTTTATTCATTGGCGACTTATTTTCTTGATTCCCGCGCTTGCTGGTTTTGTACTTTTGATGGCGATGTATGCTTTTCTGCCGAGTTTCAAGGAAGATAAGAGTGAATTAAAGATAAATTATTTGGCCGCTTTTAAACAAAGAGCCGTTTTATCACTCTTTACCTATATATTCTTGATAAGTTTGCTGTATCATGGCATCCAACAGTGGCTAGGTGTATATTTTTCAAACACGTTTAACTTTAGCCAGCTAGTTATTAGTATTTTGATAACCTTGACAAGTTTAAGTGGTATTTTCGGGGAAGTTGTCGGAGGTTTATTATCTGATTCATTAGGCCGGCTTAAGACAGTGAAGATCGGCATAGTGTTGATGATTGTCAGTGTATTTGTTTTACTCTTGAAGCTGCCGCTTGCGTTATTAGCAGTGATCATGGTCATCTGGGGGTTTGGCTGGACGTTGAATCACGCGGGGTTATCCACTATGTTGACAGATCTACCCAAGGAATTTCTGAATGAAGCCGCAAGTTTAAACTCAAGTGTGCGTTTTGTTTCAGGAGGCATAGGGGCTGCGCTTGCGGGCATGGTTATGCAACACAGTTTTACTGTTGGTTTTGTTCTGTTCGGAACTTGTTTAGTATTGCTTTTGTTTTTCAATCAAAAACTTTTAGGGACACTCTTGAATTCAAAGCAAAGACTGTCCCTCTAAGGGGACAGTCTTCCGATTGATTCCAAGAGTGGCACTAATATTCTTTGAGGAGGGAATATGGCTCATGATTTAAAAGGAAAAACTGCGATTATAACTGGCGCAAGCCGTGGCATTGGCAAGGCCCTTGCCTGCACTGCCGCAAGTTTAGGAATTAATGTGGCTATTGCCGCGCGTCAGGAGGGCCCATTAAAAGAAACTGCCGATGAGATAGCTAAAAAATACAAGGTTGAGGTTTTACCTGTGGTCTGCGATGTAACAAAGCTTGAGGATCTTGAGAGCCTGGTTAATAAAACGCGGGAGAAATTTGGCCATATTGATATTCTTATCAATAATGCCGGCGTTTCCAGTCAGTATCCGTTTCATAAACAGCCAATTGAAGATTTTGAAAAATTAGCTTATACGAATTACCTTGGGTATGTGCGTTTAATAAGGCTGGTGATTAATGAGATGATGGAAAGAAAATCAGGGGCAATTATTAATATGGTATCAGGTTCAACGCTCTGCGATCCCTTACCAAGAAATTTTATTGCATACAGTTCTCTGAAGGTAGGGTTACGGGCGTTTTTAAAAGGTTTATTCTGGGAGATCCGCGATTATGGGATCAAGATCACGTCTCTTTTGCCCGGCGTTACCGATACTGATCTAACCGGCAAATTGCAGGAGGTCACCGCGGATACCTCGCGCCTTATGACTACCGAGGCAATAGAAAATGCTGTTAAATTTGCCCTGACCGTTCCGCACAATGTCTGCCCGTTAGAAATCGCGATTATTAATCAACAAACACCGTGGACTGCGCCGGTTATTCCGTTCAAGCAGCAGCATCCAGGAAAGTAACAAGGAGAAACTTATGAGTAAATACGTATTGATGGTAGTAGGGTTTCTATTGTTGGTAACAGTGGGTTGTGCCCAGGAACAGCAAAACCTGTTATTGGATGATTTTGAGGGCGCTATTTCCGGCGGAGCTACGGGAACCGTTGATTTCGGCGCTGGCAATGGTTCAGCTGTTACGGTTACCGGAGCGCAGGATATCAAGAACACAGGTTCGCAGTCGCTTAAAGTTGAATACGATGCCGTGACCGGCGGTTATATGTACATTGCGCGCGGGTTTGGTTTGGATGCGCAAAATGCCGCTTGGTTGCTTAAGCCTGAAGAAATAAGCTGGAATGATTTTTCCGCCATTTCTTTTTCCATGTATGGCACCGATTCCAAAGCGCAGGTTGCTTTTGATGTAAAAGATAGCGGTGGTGAAATATGGCGTTACATTGTTGTTGATGACGCCCAGGGCTGGCAGCAAGAGATCCATCCCTTTGATGAATTTTTCGCGCGCACTGATTGGCAGCCAGACGCAGCAGACAAGAACGGAGTTTTGGATTTTCCGATCAAGAGCTTTCAGTTTGAGCCGTTAGCCGCATTCAAGGGAACGCTCTACTTTGACACTGTCGAGCTTATCAAGCAATAATTCAAGCGACAACCTTTGCTTTGAAAAATAGGGCGTCCCTTAAGAAAATGGAAAAAGAAGATATTAAGAATCTGAA
>JAGOIJ010000186.1 GCA_017995695.1 Candidatus Omnitrophota bacterium
GATCGCGCCATAATAACGCTCAACAATATCTCCAAGAACTTTCACGTATATCAAAAAAGCAGGACATTCCTCCTTTTTATCAAATCTATTTGTGGGGGATCGTTTGCATCTCAAACCATCCACGCCTTGCATGACATCACCTTAGCAGTCAGAGAACACGACAAGATCGGCATCATCGGCCCTAACGGCGCTGGCAAAACCACCCTACTTAAGATTATCTTAGGTATTTACAAACCTACCAGCGGCACGCTGTCAACACAAGGAAAAATGATTGGCTTCTTACAGCAAGGATTAGGACTGTATCGAGAATTAACGGTATTGGATAATATTTATCTTTTTGGGGCAATGATAGGCTACCGGAGAAATGACCTTAAACCAAAGATCAAAAACATCCTTAGTTTTGCGGGATTGGAAGATTTTATATTCTCCCCGATCAGAGACTTTTCAACTGGCATGCTTCAACGACTGGCAGTTTCTATTATTGCGGAGCTAGACACGGATATTGTTTTTCTTGATGAAATCTTAACCGGAACCGACAAGAACTTTAAAGAAAAATGTTTTACATTGTTTGAAACAAGCAAGAAAACGTTCCTTATCTCTTCTCACGATATAGATATTATTGCAAGGCTATGCAACAAGACGCTTGTCCTGGACAAAGGCAAACAGGTAATTTTTGGAGATACGCAAGCAGCTATTAAAATCTACAAAGAAATAACCTCATAAAAGACTTCACGTACAACTTGCCGGCGATTTACCCGGATTCCTGCCGGCTTAATACGTACGTCCCCCCCTGGATTTTTATAACTTTTCCTTGAATTAGGCTATCTGCAACGACTTTATGCGCACGCTGCAGGATACGACTAAGAGTTTGCTGGGAAATATTCATTGAGTGGGCAGCTTCTTTTTGCTTCAGACCCATATAATCAACTAATCTGATCGCCTCAAAGCCATCCATAGACAATTCTGACTCATCGGGCCTGCCTGGCCTCCCTCTCGGGCTAAAATGAGTTATCCGGGGATCCTCTCGCACGATTCGGTATTTTCTCGGTCTTCCGCGCATATGCTATTACCCAAACTTACCTTGTTTTAACGCCCTGGTTATATTGAGTACATACTCATTATTATAGTAAAGCGCTTTCTTCTGTCAAGCTAAAATAGTTTGGCTAGCGTCAAGCCCCATATGGTATACTTAGTGGTATGGAACTAAAGCAACATACAAGCCTGCGTCACTTATTAGTGCCCCAATTACAGGAGTCTCTGCAGATTCTTGCCTTATCTCAAACTGAATTACGCAAGCTTATTGAGCAGGAACTCGGCAATAACCCCTTGCTTGAGGAAGCGCAGTCAAAAGAAAAACCTTTATCCTCCCAAGATGCACTTTCCTCCTTATCCTCATTCACAGAATATCCATTTCAGACGCAACAGCAAACAGCAAAAAATTCATGGCAGGACCCTGACTTACGATTAAGCCAGATGACAAAAAAAACCTCATTGCAGGAAATTTTGCTGCGGCAGCTGGGCATGTTCACGAATTGCGCAAACGAGTTCGCCATCGGCCAAGAGATTATCGGTAATATTGATGAAAACGGCTATTTAACGACCTCTTTGGAAGAAATAGCTAAAGCCTGCGGAACTACGCTGGAATCGGCTGAAGTCATCTTGAAACTCATCCAGCAATTTGAACCAGCCGGGGTAGGCGCGCGCAATCTTGCAGAATGCTTACTTATTCAGCTTGATGAGATGCAGGAACACGACCCCTTGTTGCGCAAGCTTGTCTCCTGCCATCTTGAAGATATTGCGAAAAAAAACTTTTCCCATATCGCCAAGGTGTGCAAAGAAACAAAAGAAACAATTGATCCTGCCATCAAAAAAATCCATAGGCTCAATCCTAAGCCTGGCCGCGCGTATTGCGCAGAACAGATCTACCACATTACCCCTGATATCATCATTGAAGAGAAAAATGAAGAACTAAAAGTTACCGTGAATGATGAAGAGATCCCGAGCCTTCAAATCAGCAAAGATTACCTATCGATGCTTAAACAAAGCAATCTTGATGAAAATACGCAGACGTTCTTGAAGGAAAAACTCACCAGGGCCATGGAACTACTGCGCGCAGTCACGAAACGTAAACGCACCTTAAAAAAAATCGTTGAAGCGCTGCTGGAAATCCAGCTTGATGCGATCAAAGAGGATTTATCCTTTCTTAAGCCCCTTACCCTTGGCGAGCTTGCGCAAAAAATTGGCGTCCATGAATCAACGGTTTGCCGGGCAGTAATGAACAAATACGTAAGAATCCCAAGCGGCGTTGTCGCCCTTAAAGACTTTTTTTCAAGCCACCTGAACGATACCGATGGCCACTCCATTTCATCAACATACATTAAAACATTGATCAAGGATTTAATCGAGCAGGAAGACAAACGCCATCCCTTAAGCGACCAACATATAGCTTTGATCATCTCCCAGGAGAAACAAATCCCCATCTCACGCAGGACAATTACCAAGTACCGCGAAGAATTAAAGATTCTTTCGACGACTTTCCGACGGGAAAAATAAAGAAACGACGGGTGGTCCGGCTAGACTTCTTTTAACAAGCCATACCGGCGCATCTTTTTGTAGAGTGTAGTGCGGTTTATGCCGAGGATTTCCGCTGCCTTATTTCGATTGCCTGCCGCGGAATCTAGGGCTTTTACGATTAAATCTCTTTCGGGGGATTTCAGTGCATCTTTCAGGTTAAGCTTAGTCACGCAGCCGGCAGCCCCTTCTTGTATATTAGCCTGCAGAAATTCTGGTAAATCAACGGGCGTTATCACCGAACCTTTACTTAAAATAGTTGCCCGCTCAATAACATTTTCAAGCTCCCTGATGTTGCCCGGCCAATGATACGCGCATAACATTTGCAGCGCTTCATCCGAAACAGAGGAAATCTTTTTATTTGCTTGAGGGGCGTGCTTCTTAATAAAATCCTTAACCAATAAAGGTATGTCTTCTTTGCGATCGCGTAGCGGCGGAACTTCAATGGAAATAATATTAAGCCGGTAAAATAAATCTTTACGAAACTTTCCCTGGTTGATTAACTCCTCTAAATTTTGATTTGTTGCTACAATAACCCGCACATCGACCTTTAACGTTGCCGTGTCCCCACCCGCTCAAACTCCCCTTCCTGCAAAACGCGCAACAGCTTAACT
>JAGOIJ010000029.1 GCA_017995695.1 Candidatus Omnitrophota bacterium
TTAGCAGGGATACCCATACCTGTATCTTCGACGCTAATCTTGTTACGGTTGTCATCCATCTCAGCGTAAATACGAATAGAGCCTTGCTCTTTGTTGAATTTAATAGCATTATCAATAAGGTTGGTCATTACCTGTTCGATCTTGGCGCTATCCGCGCGCACAACGCATTCGCTAGATAGCTCGTTAACAATAGTTATCTTTTTGTTTTTTAGTTGAGATTTAAATCCGGCGATAACCTTATCAGCCATCTGCTTAAGGCTGCATTGCTGGAGGGAAAGCGCAAACCCCTTTGATTCAAGGCAGGACAGATCAAGTAAATCATTAATCAGCGTATTGAGACGCTCTGTATGCGTGCGAATGATTTCCAGGAAATGTCGACTGTTTTCTTTATCCTCAAGAGCCCCTTCCAGCAACGTCTCGATGAACCCCTTAATAGAGGTAAGCGGGGTTTTCAGCTCATGCGACACATTAGCCACAAAATCGCGGCGCATGGTTTCAAGACGCCGGATTTCAGTGATATCATGGATCACTAGCAAGCACCCCTGAATAACGTTCTTTTCAAAAACCGGCGAGGCATCAATGCGAAATATCTTATGCACTGGCCAGATCAAAGAGAGCTCGCGCGAGGCGACTTCACCGCTAGCTACTACCTGTTTAATAATCTCTGCGATATCGCTATTAGGAATAACTTCCAAAAAAAGGCGGTTTCGAGCAGTTTCAGCATTGAGTGAAAAAATTATTGCGCCTTTCGGATTTATCGAAATAATGCGAGTAGTATTGTCTACCACAATAATACCCTCGACCATGCTTTCCAAGATTGCTTTAAGGTGTTGATTCTGCACTTGCGCCTCTTGGATCTTGTGTTCGAGGGCTTGCGCCATGGCGTTGAGCGTCTGAGCAAGCTGACCAAGCTCATCCTGCGAATCAACGAATATCGTGTGGGTAAAATCTCCTTGGGCAAATTTACCGGATGCATAGATAATCCTGCCCAAAGGTTTAATAATACCCACGGCAAGCAATGAGCCAACCATAAACGCTAAGCCAAGCGCAAACATAAGGCTTATGATAATTGATTTTTTAACCTGCGACTGCATTGATTCAACAGTTGTCAAGGGAATAGCTAAACGGGCAACCCCTAAGACATTATCTTGAGCGCCAATCGGAACAGCAATATACAACATATCTTTGTTAAAGGTATCGGAGTAACGGATCTGCTCTCCTACAGCACCGGCTAATGCCTGCTTAACTTCAAGCCGTTGAGCATGATTTTCCATCGCCGCCACGCTCACAGAATCCTTATCGGAATCAGCCAGCACTACGCCGCGCGCATTGATAATAGTAATACGCGCACGGATTTTCTGGCTTAATGTTTGGCTAAGCGCTTGCAAAACAAATGAGGCGTCTTTTGCAATCTCTGCTTGCGGGATGCGCTCTTCGATTAACCAGGCCTGGTTTATGAGAGAAGTTTTTAAATCGGCAAGTACGTTGCGCTCAAGGGTTCTATCCAAGAAGAATGCGATAAACCCAAAAGCTACAACAATAACCAGAAGATAAGAAACAATGATTTTGTTTCGGAAACTAATCTTCATCGCGTTCAAAACGATACCCGTAGTTTTTTACCGTAACAATACGCTTAGCAACACTCTTGAGTTTCTTACGTAATGTTGTAATATGCACATCAACGGTGCGGGTCTGGATTTCGATAGCGTTATCATACCCCCAAATACTATCAAGCAGGAAATCGCGTGACAACACTCTGCCCTTTGCCTGAACGAGAGTTTTTAAGAGCTCAAATTCTTTTGCGGTCAGCTCGACCGGTTTGCCCTTGACAAAAACAGCTATCTTGGCAAAATCAATAATCATTTCCCCAATAGTTATTTGATCATGCGCGGCATCTTCTTCCTTCATGCGACGCAGCACTGCTTTAATGCGCGCAATGAGCTCATTAGGGCTAAAAGGCTTCGTCATGTAATCATCAGCCCCCAACTCCAAACCCACAATCTTATCCGTTTCCTGCGCCTTAGCAGTAAGCATAATAATTGGTACGTGAGAAGTCTTTTCTTCTTTTTTCAATGTCTTACAAACCTCAAGGCCATCAATTTCAGGCAACATAAGATCGAGCACGATTAAATCCGGATGCTGACTGGCGGCTTTATCAAGGGCCTCTGCTCCATCATGGGCCGCGATGGTGCGAAAACCTTCCTTTTTTAAGTTATACTCTAGCATCTTGATGATGTCTTTTTCGTCATCAACAATCAGGATTTTTTTGTTCATACGGTGGATCCTTCCGCTCAAGAATTATTAGGAGGGAGACTATCTATAACAAAAACTACATAGAAAGCGAGGAAGCTTACGGAAAGAATTGGTGGAGCTGAGGAGGATTGAACTCCTGACCCCTTGCATGCCATGCAAGTGCTCTCCCAGCTGAGCTACAGCCCCAAACTACACACTATAGACTATACAGACCCTTGGTTATTAAATTTAATTACTTGTTGACCTTTGCTATTTTAGAATATAAAATAGGGGGCGTCAATTTATATTTATGCCGAAGTGGTGGAATGGCATACACGTCGGTCTCAAAAACCGATGAGCGTAAGCTCGTAAGGGTTCAACTCCCTTCTTCGGCATTAATTTTATCTACGGCAAGCGTTAAAGGCTTGCCTTATTTTTTCGCGCTCTGAAGATGATGCGACAAATACGGCTGGATAACTGCGGACACCCGCTCAGCGATCAATTGATACCCTTCCTTATTCGGATGAAGAAATTCACTCTTAAGGCTTGGATTAGTAATAATGCCTTTTAAAAGCTCAGGGATAAACAACGCTCCCTCATCAGCAGCCAATTTTCTTAACGCGAAACGGTATTCCAGCATAAATAAACCGGCGCTGACATCAGCAACGGCAACTAAAGCCCCCTTGGCTTGAGCTAATTGAACCATCTTACGCAGGGTGTTGATTGTCGTTGATAGCGGGACATTTTCCAGAAAATCATTCCCACCAAACTCAAGGATCACTAACGAAGGATTACGATCAAGCACATCGCTCTGGAAGCGCGCAAAGGCCTGTTCGGCAGTATCACCATCAATGCCTTGGTTTAAAACCGGCCGGCCCAGAATTTTCGCTAAAGCAGCAGGATAATCCTCCCCGCGCTCAACGCCGTAGCCAAAGGTTATGCTATCGCCAAAACAAATAATTGTTGAGCCTTGAGCTTGTATATTCTTAATTGGGCGCTTTTCGCATCCAGCAAACAAAAGCATCAAAATAGTCAATGCGCAAAAATACCCGTAAAAACTTTTTTTATAACCCGTGCTGTTTCTCATATCCTAACCTCAACTGCCCGCAGGCAGCATCAATATCCTTGCCGCGGGATCGGCGCAGCGTCACCACCACGCCATGTTTCTTAAGAAAATCCTGAAACGATAAAACCTCAAGTTTCGTCGGCGGCTGAAGACATAATTCCTTAACCGGATTGGCCACAATCAGATTGACCTTGGCTAACCCAATCTTAGCAACTATTGTACTTAACTTTTGAGCGTCTTTCAATGATGAATTTACTCCCCGGATCAGCGCATATTCAAAGGTTATCTGTCGATTAGTCTGCGCAACATAATCTCGACAGGCTTGCAAAAGCTCTAGTAAGGGGTATTTTTTGTTGATCGGCATTAATTGTGAGCGCGTTACCCCATCCGCAGCGTGCAATGAAACAGAAAGCTCGACTTGTAATTGCTCTGTTGCTAGTCGCCTTATCCCTGGGATCACCCCAGCCGTTGAAATCGTAATCTTTCGCGCGCCAATAGCAAGACCCTCTTGAGTATTTATGATACGTATTGCCTTCAGCACTGCATCATAGTTATCAAATGGCTCACCGGTGCCCATAAAAACGATATGGGACAACCCGCCACGAGAGGCACGCTTTAAGAATAAAACCTGATCAATAATCTCTGCGCAGGATAAATTTCTCTTAAATCCCTTAATCCCGCTTGCGCAAAAGGCGCAGGAAAATTTACAACCGACTTGCGAAGAAACGCAACCGGTAACTCTGCCTTCAGCAGGAATCAAAGCCGCTTCAATGATATTACCGTCATAAAGACGAAAGAGGAATTTTTCGGTGCCGTCAACAGACAACTGCTTGCTTGCCAGCGAACTGCTTTGTATGATGAAATTCTCCCGCAGCCTCTTTTGAACCAAAACAGATATATCACTCATCTGAGAAAAATCAAGGATGCCTTTCTTATATATCCAGGAGAATAGTTGCGCAGCGTGGAACGCAGCGATATCCCACTGTTGCAATTGCTGCTTAAGTTCGGTGAGGCTAAGATTCTTTAAATCTTGCATTTTATTCCTCGATAGCAGACCGCACGCCTATCATGCTGTACAAAAGTTCCCGACGGGAAATATGCTTAGCGCTTCTGACTTCTTTAATCTTCCCGGCAAACAAGAAAATCACGATAAAGCGCAATGCGCTTGAAAATAAAAATAAACTCAATAATTTATAGCCGAGGAATGTTGGCATTGCCGTAGCCAAATACCCGCCGCAGAGAGCGCCGATACACGTAGCCAAACCTGCGCAGGTATTAAAATAGGCAATGCAACGGGTACGTTTTTCGGGAGTAACTGCATCATACACAAAATTGTTTGAGCACAAAAGAAACCCTGACCAAGCAAATCCCCCCAGGATCTGCACCAAAAACAAGTAGAACGGATGTTGATTGATCAACCACCACAAAGGTAACGTAGCAATGAGCAGCGCGGTAAATTTAATAACTTTAAGGTTGCCGAACGCATCAGCGTGCCTGCCCCACCGGGCAATACTAATAATATTCGCAGCGGTAACCGCCGTAACCAAGATAGTAAACGTCAAATAGGAAAAATTAAGATCGCGCAGCATAAATACCGAGAAAAAAGGAGCAGCCAGGTTTACGCAAAAATTAACACAGGAAACAAACAGCACAAAACGGCCAAAGTTAGAATCTTTCATCCGGCGGATAAAATCAACGAAGCTAAAATGAGCGCCCTCGGGATTCCGATAGGGCGGCTCATACATACGGGTAAGAAAATACCATGAAACAAAGCGGCACGCGCAGGCAACCGTAAAGATAATAAAAAACCCCTGCAACACATTGCCCCGGAACCAATACAGGATTAAACCCGCAAGGAAAGAACAGATCACCACGAGGGTATTCAAGATCTTATTTCGCCATCCAAAATAAACGCCGCGCTTCTTATAAGGGATATACTCTGACATCAAGGAAGACCATGCCGGCGTTGCAATAGCATGAAACGTAAGAAAGAGCGCGACGCAAACAATAACAAAAGGCACTACCTTGCTGGTTAACAGATGAGGCGCAAGAATAATGGGGATGCCCACACACGCTTGTAAAAATACGAATAGCGTAAAAACTTTTTTGCGGCTTTTAAAATGCTGCGTCACAACCGGTGAATGCAACTGCCCAAGAGAAGCGGCAAAATTTGAAACCGCGCTTAACAAACCTATCTGCGCGCTGGTAGCCCGCAAGGCAAGCGCATAAGGCGCGATATAATCATTGGCAAAGCCGCTCATGCAGGAAGCAAAAACCCCATCCCACATTGAAACTATCAGACTTTTGCGGATCTTATTCTGTTTATTCATGGCGTGTATTATAGCATAAAAAAGAGGCACGCTGTATCGTGTGCCTCTTGTAGTTCAAGACAACTATTTCTTATCGCGTTGAAGCAGTTACGCGCAATTTTTCCTTATCGACCTTTCCAATCCGATTCTTGGGGAGCTCGCTTTTAAACTCAAAATAATGCGGAATCTTAAAATGAGCAAGGTGCTGTCGCAAAAACTGCCTTAGGTCATGCTCTTCCATCACTGAACCTTGCTTGAGCGCTATATACGCCTTCGGCACTTCACCGCGCAGATTATGCGCAACTCCTACCACGGCAACCTCGGCAACATCAGGATGCTTATGGATAGCGGCTTCCACCTCCGGCTCAAACACAATCTCGCCGCCAACTTTGATCATCTCTTTCTTGCGGCCGACGATATACAAGAACCCTTCCTGATCAATCTTTCCCAAATCGCCGCTATGGAACCAGCCATTACGAATGGTTTCACTCGTTAAGGGAGCGTCTTTAAAATATCCGTCGGTGACAACCCATCCTTTGACTACCACCTCTCCAACAACGCCAACAGGGACTTCTTTGTCGGCATCATCGAACACCTTAACATCGATTCCCGGAGCAGGTCTTCCTACGCTTTCAATTTTTGTTGCCCCCATCGGCAATACCGTGGTAGGGGCGTTGGTTTCAGTCAGGCCCCAGCCATTTAACAAATAGGCCTTTGGGCAAAACTGATGAAAACGACGCAAGGCATCAGGAGAGTTAGAAGCGCCAAAGGTTACGATCCAGCGCAGCGATGACAGATCAAAGGTCTCAAATTCCTTAAGCTGCAAAAAAGCATAATACATCGACGGGACAATCCAAAAACACGACGCTTTATACTGCGAAACGAGTCTTAAAAACTCAAGCGGCACAAAACGCTCCATCAAGACAACGGTTAAGCCAAAAGTCAGGCAATTCTGGATATAAATCAACCCGCCGAGGTGCGAAAACGGCAAGGCGCATACCGTGACATCGCCTTCTTTAATATCATTGTTAACAAAGAATTTAATTGCCTCGGGTGGAGCACCCAGCTGAAGATAATTGACCAAAACCCCCTTGGGCTTGCCGGTCGTGCCAGAGGTATAAAAAATAATCGCGCAATCTTTTTCTTGGGCGACTTCGGAGGGGACAACAGAGCGCCCTCGGGCAAGAACCTCGCTAAAATTTAACGCGCCTTCCCCGGGATCCCCGCAATTAATAATTTCTTTCAGGGAACCGATAGCCCGCTTGAAAAATCCTGTGCTGGCATTCATCTTAAGCCGCATAATTAAAATCTTAGTTTCCGAATGCGACATACAGGACACAAGCTCATCTTCCGTAAGCATAAAATCAAGAGGCACAGCTGTGGCGCCGCAGCACCAGACAGCCAGATAACTAATCACATACTCGGGGCTGGTCGGCAAATATAATGCCACCTTATCACCTTTGCCTATGCCCAATGAACGTAACCCATCAGCAAACTTAAAGACAGACTCTTTAAGTTGGGTGAATGTTATGGGCTGTTCGCGAAAGATAAATGCTGTTTGATTACCACGGTTTTGCGCGTTTTCCTCAAGAAGCTGTATCACATTCATCATTAACCTCCATACCAGTAGCTCACCAAAGGTTTGGTTTCTTTGGTATCCTCAATAATAATATTCTTGAGCCTTGAATACTCAAGCAACCCTTCCCTGCCTAATTCCTTGCCGAATCCGCTCTGCTTAAATCCGCCGTACGCAAGCTCATTAAAAAACATCCCATAGGTGTTAATCCAAATCGTGCCGGCATGCAATGCGCTGCTTATTTCTTTGGCTCTTGCCTCATCTTTGGACCAGATGCTGGCAGCAAGCGCAAAATCAGAAGCATTGGCTAGTCTGACAGCTTCAGGCGCATCAGAAAATTTAGCTACGCACACCACCGGACCAAAAACTTCTTCTCGCCAGATTGCCATAGACGGTTGAACATCCGTGATAACCGTGGGCTCAAAGAAAAATCCTTTTTGCAATGCCGCACCTTGTGGCACGCTTCCGCCACAACGTATACGCGCGCCTTCGCGCTTCGCTTTTTCAGTAAATGCTAAAACTCTTTTTCGCTGACTTTCAGAAATTAAAGGGCCCATCTGTGTTTCAAAATCCTCTCCCGGGCCAAGCTTTAATTTTTGCGCCTTACTAACAAATAACTCCAGGAATTTATCGTACACGTCATCTTCCACTAAGATGCGCGACATAGCGGTGCACATCTGACCCTGATTCAAGAATATTGAACATAATGAACCATTGACCGCAGCCTCGAGGTCCGCGTCCTTGAAGATAATCGAAGCGGACTTTCCGCCTAATTCCATAGTTGTTTTCTTCACATTGCTTGAGGAATAGGTGAGAATCTTCTTGCCAACTTCATTGCTTCCGGTAAAAGAAATCATATCAACATCTTGTGCGCTGCACAGTTGTTCGCCAATGGCATCGCCGCTACCGACAATAATGTTTACCACGCCGGCAGGCAGACCTGCCTCATGGATAATGTTGCCTAATGCTAAAACGCTCAACGGCGTTAAGCTTGATGGCTTCAGAATAACGGTATTGCCTGCAGCTAATGCCTGCGCCAATTTCCACGACGCGATTAATAATGGGTAGTTCCAAGGAACGATTAATACCGCAACGCCCATGGGCTCGCGCACCAAATGCGTTTGAGATTTTGAGATTTGCGTAGCAATCTGCTTAATTTCTGGCTTAAGGAAATCCTCCAGGTGCTCGGCAAAGTATTTGAATGTTTCAGCGCTGGAAGGTATATCCATAAAGGTCGATTCTTTAATGGGCTTTCCGGTATTTTCAGTTTCAATCTGGGCTAACTCTTGAGCCTTATCAAGAATACCCTGATGAATTTTTAAAATATACTCTTTGCGCTTACTAAGCGGTAATCTTGGCCATTCTCCCGTATCAGCCTGCGCGCGAGCAGCGTTAAACGCCATGCGCACTTCAGTAACCGAGGCAAGCGATACTTCCGCAATCGCTTCGCCGGTCGAAGGATTAATTACCTTTTGCCGCTGCTGCGTATTAACAAACTGACCGTTAATGTATAAAGAATATTGATTCATATTTAATGTCAGCGGGTCCTGTTCGGCTGATCCACCTCGCCGTCCTCAGCTATCGCTTGCGCGCGGGCAACACCCAACCCAATCGGATGGGTTGGTGTGGCACCTGCGCGCCAAGGGCTTCGGCTCAACCGCCACCCGCTAAGAGGCTCATCTTTCTTTATTAGCCATAAATTTGTTCAATGAGTAAATCCTTAACAAAAGCTTCATTTCTTTAGCATTTCTTCCCTTTCTCGAATGCAATAGCGCTTTTCTTGCGTATGCTTCTGAGAACTTAGGATTCTTTTTCTTATAGGCTATAGACGCATCAAGGTAAGCGCAACTTAAGATACCATGAATACTTTTATCCCTTGGCTGAAGTTCGAGCGCCTTTTTAAAATAAAAAATTGCCTTTTTAAAATTATCTTGCTCTTGATAACAGTACCCTATGTTGAAAAAAACATGACATTTATCAGCAGATCCTAGCCTAATGATCTTTCTAAAGTAGAAAATTGCTTTTCTAAAATTATTTAAGTCTTCATATCCATAAGCAATTTTAAAATATAGATCTTCCTTAATCTTTTTTTCATTTACTAATTTCTCCCAATAGCCTATTTTTTGCTTTATCTTTTTGGGGTCATTGTCGATTAACATTCGGCTCCTCTGGGGTTTTATAACAATATACTGATAGCACAGGGATTCCGTAATCCATTAACAATAGTTTTAATTGTCCATTATCTTTACTTCCTTAAAATGCTGAAACAGTTTGGTCAAGGGCACGTACCACTTTGAAAGCTGGCCGAACTGACCCTGCAATTTCATCTTGCCTTGAGTAACCGCGACAAATGAATCAAGTTTGCCGGTGAATATCTGCCGCCAACCTTCTTCTGAACCTGAGAATACAAAGGGCGCGTCATTAACAAAATCAATTGAAGTGATTTTACCTTTATTGAAATTAAATGTGTAACTATGGGAACCCCCGTCAAGCTTAATGGAAAATAGCAAGGTTAAATCTAGCTCTGCACCTTTTTGGGCAATAAATGCATCATTATTCACACGATCAACAATGGCCTGAATGTGTTCCCGCGAAAACATCTCAAACACTGGCTCATTGTTGGTTAATCGATCCTTAAGTGCAACATCCAGATCATCAAGAATATCTTTTTGGAACAAACGCGCAACTGATGCCGTGCGCACTGCTTCTTCTAACGCCTCAATAAGCGCAAGCGCTTCATCAAAGTTTCTTCCAACGGAAACTGCGCCGTGATTCTTCAATACAACTAAATTATTATTCTTAAGCGCTTCAATAACTAACTCGGGTTTTGTCACTGTCGGTGTTTCTTGCGCTACGACCGGCACGTTGCCTAGATAAAACTTCGTTTCGAAGGTAAGCGCCTTTACATCATTACATACAGCGAAATAACCATTAATGAGCGGCGGATGCGCGTGCACAACCACGCTTGCGGGAAAATTTTTATATACCAGCGCATGAAGCGGTAACTCTGAACTTGGCCTACCACCTTCTGCCTGACCCGTTTTCAGACTCACTTGCACAATATCTTCGGGTTTCAAATCTCCTAAGAATGTGCCGGTTGCGGTTATCAGGATGTGCTCATTATCCACCCGCGCGCTGATATTGCCAGATTTCGCCACCGCTAATCCCACCTCATACAGGCGCTTGCCGACTTTGATAATTTGATCTTTAAGATTATCCATGGATTGACCTTTTGTTTAAATTCTAAATCCTAATATCTAAATCCTAAACAAATTCAAAATACAAAATTCTAAATTCAAAACAAAATATTTTGTTTTGGGCATTGTGATTTATGATTTGTTTAGAGTTTATGATTTCGGATTTAGGATTTAACATCTTTTACTAGATTTTGAGATAAATATGTTTTGAGATCAACTCATGCGGCGTCACATCAAACGCCGGATAATAACACTTAACGCCTTTGGGCGCAACGCACACATTAAAAACACTGAACATCTCCTCATCCGGCCGAATTTCAATGGGAATTTCCTTACCTGTCTTAACTTTTGACGGCGGCGGACAGAGCACATAAAAAGGAATATTAAAATGTTTCGCGGCAATGGCAATGCCATACGTGCCGATCTTATTGGCAATATCGCCATTCTGCGCTAAGTGATCCGCCCCCACAATAACTTTGGTAATCTTGCCTTCAGACATCACCTGCGTAACCATACTATCAGTTATAAGGGTAACGGGAAAACCTGCGCGGGAAAGCTCCCATGCTGTTAAACGCGAACCTTGCAAGTAAGGTCGCGTCTCGGTTGCATAGAAACTCACCCTTTTGCCCTGTTCTTTGCACATCTCTCCTATAAGAGGCAATAAACCGCTGACATTACAATGAGTTAAAATAACGTCGGCATCAGAAAACAACGCGCTAGCCTCTTTTGCCTGCTCAATGCGCTTATATTTCAAACCTTCGAGAAATCCGAGGATGCTTTTTTCAAGAGCCGCTTCCCGCAGAGAGCGGGACACCTGGCCATCCGATAGGCCAGGGTGCCTAGCCCAACCGAGCACCATATCAGTCAACATCTTAAATGATAGCGTGGGACGGCTGGTATTGAGCGCTTGCGCAACTTTTTCAAGATGCGGCAATGAGCTGTTTTTCTTAATCTCAAGCAAAAAGGTGTACATTACTAAAAGAACCTGCCCAACAGCGCGCGTCTTCATATCCTTAATCGCCTTACACGCCTGCTTATAATCTTTCGCTTTTAGATAAGTTACTTTTTGCGGCAACAACGTCTCATCAAGAATACGAATGGTGTTACCTTTCAACTCAATTGGCCAGAACAATGGGGATAATTTCATAAGTCTAATGGCATTCGAACGGGTGGCAGCTGATACAGGGGCCCTGTCGTGCGCAACGAAGTGAGCACGACGGGATGGATCAGCTAACAGGACCCGTGAGAATACGTTATTTGCCCTCCATTTTCTTAACTGTTTCTAAAGCAATGGTGATCAAATTGCTTTCTGCCATATAATACAAAGGATTCATGAAGCCCATCTCACCCGTTATAACATTATCACTGACAGCGAGAATTGATCCTGCTGCGACCCTGTTTAACTGCGCAATCGTCAGCAGCGTCGATGAAACCATATCTACCGCCATGGCCCCTTCTTTGCGCTTTGCTTCCACAATCTCGCGCGTTTCACGCAATAATGCATCCGTGGTCCAGGTGGTACCGCGATGCACATTGGCGCCTGTTGCTTTGGCAACGTCATACAACATATCCGTCAACTTCTTATCTGCCTGTGTTACGAATTTGCCGTCTACATAATAGGGCGTGACGCCATCGCCGCGGATAACCTTATCTACAATTACTAAATCGCCGACTTTAATATTTTCATCAAGCGCCCCGCAGGTGCCAATGCGAATAATATTTTTAATGCCGGAATTACACATAACCTCGGCGGTGATTGAAGTATCGGTTGAGAATCTCCCGCCATTCATGCCGGTAATCTTAATTCCTTGATACATCCCGGTGTACATCGTATACTCCATGAATGAAAAGTTCTTCACTGGGTTCTCGATCTTCTTCATTAAGACTTCTAACCGATCCTTTGGCCCAGGCACAATCGCGTATTGACCGACATCCTGGGGCCTTAACTGCACCATCGCCACCAAATCCTTACCTGTCATATGTACTTCTTTTTGCATTTGCATTTTGCTACCCTCCGAGTTAAAGTTCCCTAGTTATTTTAAGGTACCTGGCTTGCGCGCGAAAAGGGAGATTGCTTATAAAAATAGTAATGCTGGCCACAAATGCCCACGATCTTTCCCTCTTTTTCAAAAAAGCGTGTACATTTATCCTGTGCATTGGGCTGCAACACCTCGTTCCACCCATAGTGCATCAAAAGAAAATCTCTCACTGGATCCGGTGAACAATAGCTCGACTTAGAAGCATCCTTAAATATGATGGCTTCAGGCGAGACCTCTTTCTGTAAGTCTTCAATTCTCGAAACGAGAAAAGGAAAGCCTTCGTAAGGAATGGGAAGAGGGTATTCCTCAAAGAAATAGGAAATAGTCCCCCACTTATCATTAACAGTCCATACGTTAGGAACAACAGAACCGTTAGAAAATTTACCAATTATCCCGGGATTGAGAAAACAAACCGTAACAACTCTCACCATGCTATCAATTTTAATATACTTTTCAACAGGGCTCCCTCCATCGCGTAAGAAAGTTGATTCTATCAACTTCCACCCTAGAACAGAAGCATTCTTCTCAACATATTGTTGTGAGTCTCCTAACTCAGTAAGCCCTTCTGCATTAAAATCACGAATATCGCCACCCTTTTCCTTAATCAGTGCGACATATTCTCCTCTCGTTCTTAACGTTGTAGAGAAATCCATCAATTCCTTATTCTTAATTTGACTTATCTGTTCGGGAGGATAAACAGGAAATTCTCTATACGTAGCAACTAATTCTTGCGAATACAAAAAAGAGCGCATACAAAGAATACTATACACTAAGAATAGAATGAAGCATGCTTTCTTCATAAACCCTCCCAATTAATAACCATTGCCTAGAATACACGCAATGTTTCTTCCGAGAATCTGCTCTTGATCGGCCTGAGCAATACTTAAGCTATTAATCGCATTAATACTTGCAGCAACATCCTTCTTTGCCGGCCAGTCACTGCCCCAGAGTATATGGTCTGGCCCGAGCAACTCCAGAGCTAAAAGAAAATTGGCTTTGATTTTATCGCCTCCCGTATCAACATAAATATTTTTCAAATACGCGGTAGGATTATTTTTCAAGTCTTTAACAAAATTGATGCCACGTAACATCTGGTAGGTTGCGTCAAAGCGATGCTGCAAAAATGGCAACGCGCCACCAAAATTAGCAAATATAAATGCAAGACCGGCGTATTCACGCAACACCTCAGACATCAGCAACTTCCCAATACACATGGTAATATCAAAAATATATTCGATAACGGGCGTCAAGAGAGGATCATTGACCCGCTCAAAGCCAATAGGATTAACTATCTGAGCATGGACAAAAATAGGAAGCTTATTGGCCTGCGCATGCTTATATATAGGTAAGAACATGGGATCATCCAGATACGCCCCATTATAGCTTGAGGCTAAAGAGACTGCCCTAAAACCAAGATCATGGGCACGCTTTAATTCCGCAAGCATCTCATCAGCATTGCCGATGGGCAAGATCGCCGCGCCAATAAAGGCATCCGGGTAGCGCTTAATTATTTGTGCGACATTATCATTATAAATCCGCGCGACCTCTTTGTGGCTGCCTAATTTAATAAAAGCGTCGGAGGTCGGATAACTAAGCACTGCCTTATCAATACCGGCCTCTTTCATCATCTTGACATGGGCATCAATATCTCCCCATGCCTTATGATAAAAATGAGCGTTGGAAATTATCTCTTCAGGAAGCCAATGCGAATGGGCGTCAATAATCATTTAGTGTTCAGTGCTCTTTAAGATACGCTGTGTAAATTCTTCTTCGAAGCGAGCTTTTATATCATTAAGCGCAGCCTCGCCCAGCTCTTTGATAATAGCTTTTTCAATTGCTTGCAATTTAAGCTCAAGAAAACGATACTCTGGCTTAATCTTGTTACCCTCAAATTTAAGCGCGAGACCTTCCTTTTCTTTATTCTGTATATAAACTTCAAATTCGGCAATAAATTTCTCTACGCTTTTTTCTTTATCATTGGTCTTCAGTTCCCTGAGGATAAAACGATCAATTTCAGCTTGGGTAAACTTGCGTTCAATGCGATCCAGGGCCTCTTTGGTAGCTTTATAAAACCAAATGAGGTATCGTCGCTTCAGATTCTTAATATCTTCTTTTTCCATTTTCTTAAGGGACGCCCTATTTTTCAAAGCAAAGGTTGTCGCTTGAATTATTGCTTGATAAGCTCGACAGTGTCAAAGTAGAGCGTTCCCTTGAATGGGGCTAACGGCTCAAACTGAAAGCTCTTGAT
>JAGOIJ010000028.1 GCA_017995695.1 Candidatus Omnitrophota bacterium
ATGTCAATATAATCGACGCCAAGGTTACGTAAAGCCTCAAGATTTTTCTTGCCCAGGGCAGTGCGATCAGAGTAATGATATGTCACAGCCAAAGGCCGCATGCCGAACTGCTCCTTCATGGTAAAAACCTGGTACATACTGTCTTTCCCGCCCGACACGGGCACTACACAATCATAATAAGAACCGTCCTTGCATCTGAATCTTTTCAGGATATCATCAAGTTCTTGCCTGCGAACCTGCCAATTAATTTTCTTTACTTTTTCTTCATGCCCCAGGCATCCAGAGCACACCCCCCGCTCATCCAAGAAAATACCAGGCCTCGTGTCAGGTTGTACGCATCGTTTGCAAAATCTCATCTATCTCGTCCTTCCCCTAGCCCAAGAATCCAATCTTTGTGCCCTGCACGATAATACTTTATTTTCTCGTCAAAATGCAGATTTGACCACACGCCAGGATTATCAAGAATCAACCGGCACTTTTTCAAATTATTCTTGATGGTAACAGTGTTGGTAAACTTAAATTCCGAGTGATCAGAGATTATCAAGATGGTATCAAATTCACCAAGGCCTTGGGGAAAAGCAAATGTATCCACCTTAAGCCCTGTTTTTTGAGCGACAACATTCTTGTCGCGAAAATAAGGATCATACACCTTAACCTTAATCTTAGCCTGCTGCAATGTCTGAATAATGGGGATAGCGGGACTCAAGATTGTAACCGGGATATCGCCCTTATAGGCCAACCCAAGAACTCCCACATTCTTTGCTCCACGTGCAAGAACGCTGCGCGCGACATTAATGGGCTGCGTACTATCTGTAATGATGGCGTCCTTTAACAGCGTGAGCCGTTCAGGAAACTGGGCTCCTTCCAATACATACTGCGGCGCCAAAGGAATACAATAACCGCCTGTACCGAATGACGGTTGAAACGTGCCAACATTCCATTTGGTACCGACTAATCTAAGCACCTCTAACATATTAATGTTGGGGTAGGCTAATGATAACTGGTTAGCTAATGCAATATCTAAATGGCGATAGGCATTTTCAATGCTTTTTACCATTTCCGCGTGCCGATGATCAGGAGCATCAATCACCTGCCTACAAACAATACTTAAAATCTCATGGATCAGCTTTGTCGTGTACTCATTTGTTCCCCCGACTACCCGCGGGAGAGTCACTAAAGTTTTTTCCGGAGAGATAAACCAATCTCTACGCGGGGCAACGCCTAACAAAATATCCTTCCCAACCTTTAATCCTTTACTTTCAAAAAGAGGAATAACAACCTGTTCGACCTTATTAGGAGTGAGCGTGCTTTCAATGATAACCACGGGAGGGTGCGACATTTTAATCTTCTTAAAATTGCATAATTTACCGATAACATCGATCAGGATTTTATCGTAAGGCTGCCCGCTTTTTTCAGTAGGAATAGCAACGAGATGAACAGGGATATCTTTTGATATTAATTTTTTCCAATCCAACGTGGCTCTAATTAATTTCTTATCAACCAAATCTTTTATTTTAAAACCAAGCCATAATTCAAGGTTGTGAATCGTCTCATGCCCTTTATTAATATCTCTTACTCGATGAGCAATAACATCATTACCCAAGCAACGCACGCCGGCCTTGGCAAAATACGCGGCGCTCGAATAACCAATATAACCAAGCCCCCAGATACCTAGCCTATATTTGCCCTCAATTAGACCTTTACGCAAATCATTCTTCATCTTACCTCCTTATTAGATTTATAAATTTTTAATATATACTTGTTTCCCTTAAACAAAAAATACGCAGGGTATCGCTCATTATCAGCAACGCGCAGTTTATTAAACTGGTCCTTAAGATTCATACTAACATTTAATGCATTATCTTCCGGTCTTCTCCTGCGATAATGCGTCACCGTTCCTTTTTGCGGCATTGCCTTCATGGGATATTGCCGCAAGAAGCGCTCAATCATAGCAATTACCTTTTTCGCCAGCTTCTCCCTTAATTCTTCGATAAGCTCAGACCCGTCAAGAGGAATCTTGTCTTTTAAATAATAATCGCCTGTGTCGCACCCTTGATGAGCCTCAAAAAGGGTTATGGGGATGTTGCGAAACCCTTTCTCCACTTGCCAGGTTAACGGAGACCAGCCTCTGCCCCTTGGCAGATCGCTGGCATGCACAACTATGTTGTGCTTGTGCAAAGCGAGTTCGCTTTTTTTAAGTAAGCGATCACAGCTAAGCACGAACAGGATATCGGATCCATTGGTGGCATCGACATCAGCAACAATTTTACAATGCTTATCATGCTTTTTTAAAACTCTTAATAGTTCCTTAGAAAAATCATGGAACCAGCTAGCAGGATTGTCAATAAGAACTGATATTCTCATAGATCAATATACTCCCTCCGCTAAAGTTAGCCTTAGAAAGGTGGCTTCGCATTACTGCGACTTGTTTTAATGCAGTGGAAAAATTTTTCTTAATCTTGGCGTCAGTCATTTTCTTTGTTTCTCCCGCATAACAAGCCCACTGTTTACGCGCAAAATAGCTGCACCGCCCAATCTGATGATCTGCTACGGCAAAAAGCAAAGCAGGGATCTTAGCAGCAACAAGCTCGCATGAAGTCAGGCCACCCGCAGAAATAACAAAATCTGCCCAACGAAAATCATTGAGAAGAGTCCCCGCGTTTTGCTTAACCTGCGCTTTGAGTTTAAGCTTACCCTTAAGTGCGTTAAGTGAAGGCAAAAACTGGTACCCCGGACCCACCACAATTCTAACGTTATACTTCTGTAAGTCGGTGGCAAGCGAACGCACAATCGTGGCTGTCGCATTGATTGTATCAATGCCCCCCATAGTAATAAGAATATTTCTGACGCAACGTTTTGGTTTCTTAGTGAAGGCAACCCCTTGAGCAAGGTAAGGCGGCAATACCGCGTAGCTAAACCCAAGCAACCATTTTGTTTTCTTATCCCTGAACCGAGCATACATCTGGCTGCGCGCATCAACACACCAGTTCACCACGCAGTCAAAGCCGCGAAGTATGTTTCCATCAAAATCAATGCAGACTTTTTTCACGAAAGGCATACCTAGAATTTTCTCATATCCCTTAAGCGCATTCCTGCTGGTTAACTCAAGAACCAAACCGCTCACATGAAACTTATCGCACGCCTCCTTAACAAAACTAACCTCTTTTGCCTTGGAACAATCAGCAGGAATCCAAATAACATTCTTAAGTTTATGCTTTTTGACAATCTGCTTAGCGGGCGAATGATCCTTAACCATAAAGAGAGTATCCCAATTATGCTTTTTAAACTCCGAGGCAAGGTACATTACTGACATTAAGTCGCCAGCCCCAATCAACGCATGGGCATCCGCCCGGAATAAAACTCTTCGCACAACAATAGCATCCCAGGTAATTGCATCTTCCTGCCCAATATCGCGCCTCGCAGTAACGCACGCCTCACTAAATAATCTGAAATATTTTGGATCAAGCCCGCGCGCTTTTTTACCGGGCCTTAGGATACTGATATCCTCCTGTCTAATCTTTTGCCCTTTTTTAATTGCCTTCTTGGCGAATAACGAATTAAAACAAAAATCCCTCAAGTATTTTTCGTGGCGACGCGCAATCATTTGTTCGGAACCATATAGCATTGTATCAATCTTGCCTGCGCCTGACCGCATATCCTTTTCTGCCCTACGAATATCTTGAACCATACAGGTCAGCTCGTAAGGATTCAAAGCAAAGAAATGATCCGGCCCTTTCATCTCTTTATCGAGAGTGATATGTTTTTCAATAATCCCAGCTCCTAGATAGACGGCCTGCACAGGTGCACGCGAAACTTCCTGGGTATGATCAGAATATCCAACTTTTACATTGGTAAAATGAGATTTAAGTGCTTTCATGACCCCTAAATTACAATCGGCTAACCTCGTAGGATAATTTATTGTACAGTGTAACAAAGCAAGCTTATGGTGATATTGCTTAACTACGCTAACTGCCTCTTTGACTTCTTGCAAGGTCGCTCCGCCGCACGACATAATGATCGGGAGCTTGAATCGAGCGCACTCTTCAATCAAAGGCAGATTAGTAATAGAATAGGAAGAAATCTTGATTTTCTTCATGCCTGCTTCAACCAAATACTCGAGTCCTTTTTTATCAAAAACAGAGGCCAAGAATTCGATCTTTTTGAATTGACAATAACCGATGAGCTGGCGCACCCAAGCTTCAGGCAATTCAAATGATTCAACGGCCTTATAAATATCATAGCTATAGGCGCCCGATTCATCTTTCCAATCAAGCTTTCCGGCTGATCGAGGATACATATGCCTTGCCTTAAAGAATTGAAATTTAATGCAATCGCATCCCGCTTGTTTTGCTGCGTCAATTAATTTAAAGCAGTTTTCAAGCGAACCATTATGATTTATTCCGGCTTCGGCAATAACAAAAACGCTGCTCATTTGCTTTTTAAATGCTTTTTCACCAAATCATTCACCACCTTTGAAACAGACGCGACATCCCGATCAGTCATCAAAGGATAAAGCGGCAAAGAAAGAACCCTCTCATATAGACTATCCGCGCAATGCAAATTATGATTTGGAACCATTTTTTTATAAAAACTAAATTCATGCAAAGGGACAAAATGAAGATTCGCTCCCACTCCCTTCGACCTTAGATATCTCATAACATCGGCATAACTGATGTTCAAGGCAGGCAATGATACAACAAAAAGGTGAAAGCTGTGCCCTGCGCATGTTTTCTGGAATCGCAACATAGGATGCAACTGTTTTTTATAACGTTCAACCAAAAGGCGCCTTCTTGCATTAAATGAATCCAATTTTTTAAGCTGGGTTATGCCTAACGAAGCGTGAATATCGTCCATATTACACTTAAATCCAAGCCCCTCCACATCATAAAACCAGCTTCCGCTTTTTGCATATCGCTTAAACGCTTCTTTATTGATACCAAAATAACTTAATCTCCGTATCTGCTCAATGAGCCGGCTGTTTCTTGCAGTCAGCATTCCCCCTTCTCCGCAGGCAAGATTCTTAGTTACGTAGAAACTAAAAACCGCGATATCGCCAAAAGAGCCGATTTTCTTGCCATGATAGCGCGCCCCTGCCGCGTGAGCAGCATCTTCGATAATTGCCACGCTATAGCGCTTGCCAATCTTAAGCAACGCATCCATATCGCACGCAAGCCCGGCGAAATGCACAGGGATAATTGCTTTTGTTTTCTTGGTAATCAATTTCTCAACTTTTTCTGGATCGATATTTAAGGTTAAGGGATCCACATCGCACAACACCACCTTTGCTCCTGTCCACAAAACTACATGAGCCGTAGCCACAAACGTCCAGGTTGGCACAATTACTTCATCGCCCTTGCCAATACCGAGAGCCTTTAACGCCAAAAATAATCCAGAGGTGCAAGAGTTAAGCGCAACGCATTGGGTATTATTGCCAAGGTAATCAGAAAAACTGGATTCAAACTCTTTAACCTTTGGCCCCGTTGTCCACCACCCACTTTTAAGAACATCGGATACCGCCTTAAGCTCGGCATTGCCGACACTCGGTTTCGATAAAGGTATATACTTCACTCTATGACCTCCCCCGTCCCTTGATTGCCTTTTACTGGATACCAGCTATCGCACTCCTTACACGTAGCATCCGTAATTAGCAACGACTCATGCTGCTGACGCAACTCCTGATAACATGTGCTGTGCCAAATATCGCCAATAGAATGCTTATTCAAATCACCCATAGGCGCCCCGGCCCAATCATGATTGCATCGGCCAACTTTTCCATCAAAATAAACGAGCAGTTCATACGAAGGCATAACGCATGCCTGCCGTTTTCCTCGAGGAGATTTAAGGGAACCGAATTTTCCGTTCGCTGAATGTTCAGAATAAATGCGCACCCGGTCAACCTTAGCTTTCCAGACCTGCTTAAACTCCTCTATCTCTTTATCAGTTACATCATCAGTTTTCACCATGGAAACCTGCGTCTTTACCCTGCCGCGGTTGATCTTGAGAAAATAGTCGATGTTTTGCGCTACCTGCTGGTAATTACCACCGCGGGTTTTCTCATAACGAAAAGGAGTATCTAAACTAAAAGAAACAAAATGCACGGTATCTGCTAAAGATTCAGCTTTTTGCTTATCCATACACGTTGCATTCGTCGCAATTTGGATTTCATTAAATTTTCCTTTGACGTACGACATCAGCTCATTAAAACGCGGGTGCAAAAGACTTTCTCCTCTCCTGTGCAACACAACGATTGTATCAGGGAATACCCCCATCTCATCAATGATCTTCTTAAAAAGATCGATATCGATGAACCCTCCTGCGCTGGGCAAAAACCTCCGGGGGCAATAACCACACGTTAGGTTACAGGTATTCGAAAGCTCAATTTCTATACGTTCAGGCAAACTGCGCATCATTGGCTCCTTAAGCTCTTGCGCAACGCTCGATACGCATTAATTGTGCGTAAACGAGGAAAACGAGTGAGCGCAGCATACAGTTGCTTCGTGGTAGCCAAACGGTTACCTTTCTCAGCGCACGCATGCATAGCGCGCAAAAATTCCAAATCTTCAGGCGTATCAAGCGTAAAATACTGTGAGATAAACTTTTTAAACCCTTTTACCGCAACCAATCTAACCTTAAACTTATTTCGATGCATAAGTATATAACGGGTAACGTGCTCATGGTCATCATCAGATTTAGCGCAAGACAAACTTTTTTTAAGCGCATCTAGCGAAACAACTTCGTTTTCCAAACCATGAGGCACCGCAGTATCAAGACATGAAAGATAATCGTAACCACCCTTAAGAAATAACGTAACAAACTTGTCAACAAGGGACGGATCGATAAAAGGAGAATCCGCGCAAACACGCACCACTACATCAAGTGCTTGCGCGTCAGCTGCCTGGATTGTTCTTTCAAGCACATTCGTAAGACTCCCCCTAAAACAAGCTATATGATGCGAGCGCGCGAAGCGCGCAATAGGATCATCGCTCTTATTTTTCGACGTAGCGATCACTATAGCATCGAGCTGCTTGCACTGCTTTAGCCTTTCAACGCAATGACTCAAGACAGGCTTCCTGCCAATAACCATAAGCACCTTACCTGGCAGCCTATTTGAATCCATCCTTGCTTGAATAACTGCGCCTATCCGCTTAGGAGTGATTTTCATCGTGCAACCAACGTCTGCCCTTATTATAGATCTTGCCCACTTTATCTTCCAGCTTAGGAGAAAGCAAGCGCAATAATTCTTTTCCCATGATGCGATATTGCTTGCCTACCTTTGCCGTGCGGATAATGCCCTTCTTAATGAGCCGCATAGTAGTGCTGGAGCTAATCTTTAAGATCTCCTGGGCTTCCTGCGTTGTGTAAACTTCGTGCGCTTTTATTTCCATTATTGCTCCTTTACCTCAACATAAACTATTAAGGCGTAGTAGAAAAAATAGCAATTTCGATTAAATGTTTAGCGATGCTTGCCGCTAAAAGGTCAAGGCCAAGCTCTGTATTATGGCAACTATCGATATACACATCCTTATTATCATAATTATCAAACATGGATTGATAATTAAAGAAAGGCAGATTAAACTCTGAAGCGACCTCCTCCATCTTTTTCTTGCGCAGATCATAGACGCTTGCCACATGTCGATTTGCTTCAAGATCAAACGCGCTCATGCCTTTAAAATTATGCTCATCGATTCCCTTATCAAGCCGCAAAAGCTTTTCGGTTAAAAAAGGCTGAAAAATAAAAACAAGGGGGACATTTTTTTCTTTTGCAAATGCGGCCATATTCACCAGATTATAGCGATACACCTCCGGTAAAAGATCATGATGGATATTGGCGTTTCCTGAAATATCCAGCGGATTATACACAATCTTAAGATCGCCGATCTCAAATCTGATCTCATCCATGTTCAGCGCGGCCAATATATTTCTCTTTGTTTCCTCCGTTGCCTCACTCTGCATGATTTTCTTAAGATAGGTATCCGGATTAACCTCTCCCTTGTTGTTCAAGACGCTTTTTAAAAGTTCTTCGGCAAAACGATATTCCTCAGAGGAAAGCTTTGTTTTGGTTTGTTCTGAATAAAAAACATCAGCAATGAACTTGCCACCGACATAATCACGCTCGCCCCATATATAATCTACATTTTTGTACCACTTAACATCCGGAAAGGCCCGAGGCCTTTTCTGCTTGCCTATCCCGAAAAGCTTGTGCTTGAAAATAAAATTATTTAACGAACGATTAGCATCATGCAGGTTATCCGCCAACCGATTATACAAGGCAGAGTGCTTATTTAAGAAAAACTTGGCTTTTAAAAAGAAATCATCGTTTTTGAGGATTTCGTAGACGCGCGCCTGTTCCAAGAAATATGTAGCATACGTTAGGTTGCTGCCCAAAAGATCGTTATAGCCATTATAAACTAAAATAAGATCGGGACGAATGAGATCAAAATGAGTAACGAGGTTGAAATATTCCTCACCCGAACAGGCGCCAATAAAGCCTAAGTTCACCGTTTCGATACGCTTGGAAGTAGGCTTAATGGCATTAAGTTTCTCACCCAACAGATAAACCCAGCCCTTAGTATATGGCACATAGGAACATTCTGTCGTCGAGCCTCCCAACACCATGATACGATAAACGTCGGCAGGCTTATCAATAAGAAATTTCTGATCACGAAACTCAAACATGTAACTACCGCCGGAAAGAAAAAGCTGGATCTTGCCTATGGTCGTTTTTGGAATATATTCGCGGGGAATCTTGCGCAATAAATACAACCGGCAGAAAAATTCTCCGATTAAAAGTATCGCAAGAATTGAACACGCAATAATGGAAAGCTTTTTCATAGAGATTGAAGGCAACTTGATATATTGTAACAGTTTAGCACAAAAATCAATCTAGTCAATACTTATCATTACTATTCATTAATAGGCAATCGATGGGAAGGATTACGCGCGCAGGAACACTAGTTATCTTGTTTGAGGGGCTTGGCGAAAATCGTACACAAAAAAGGTATAGCCTACTCTATCTTTGTAGTTAAAAAGCGTAGTCCAAGGCACCTTGCCATACCAATGCGTGCTAATAACGTAAACTTTATTCTCAAATACCGGATTAGGAAAGTCGAATTCTTCCCGGGTGCATTTTGTATAACGAATACCATATTGAGCGGGGTCGGCTGTGCCAAAATAATACATTTTTACCTCTTCTATATGGTTACGCTTCAAATATGCAGCAAGCAACGGTAAATCCTGCCCCCAATCAATATTCGAATCGCGCAAATACAGATGCCCATTCTTTGGCCCACCGATAGATTCGTTAAAATAACTTAAGTAATTCGGCCAAATGCGCGCAGAAGAAATTGCAAGCCAGACCACAAGCGCGCAGATAAAAATTTGTATAGCTCTGTTTTTCATTAATTCAGCGCTGCGCGACGCCACTATAAAGAAAAGCGGATATAGAGGAAGAATATAACGCAAGCCAAGCTGTAACTTGCTTGAGGAAGCGGCGATAAAAAGAAATACTATGCTTATGAACACGATTCGATCAAAACGCTTAAGCCCTTGCCTGAATGCAGCCCATGTCCCCATCACAAGCAAGATCAGCGTAGGCACAGGGGTTTTAATGAACATTGCAAGCAGGAAATAAAAAGGATTACCGTGCGCAGACCATCGACCCATAAAAAAAGTGCCATGCCCCTCCTGCCCATGTTTCCAAACACCGAGAATGCCTAGCAGGTGTGAACCAAGCGGTATGGGAACGCGAAATAATACAGTATGCATCGTTTTTTCAAAAAAGAAACCTATTCCTTGAGGCAATTTATCGGCAGCTTGCTTGAGCCAAGCCACTTTCTCCTGCGACCGCATCGCATCTTCAAGAATAGGCCTAAACTCAAACCCATAACCAGCCCAAAGCACGACAAAAGAAATTAAAAACATCCCACCCAACATATTAACTACTTCCCTACTCCTTTTTTTATCAAAATAAATAAGCTCAATAAATGATAACAGAATAAAAAGTGGATACAATAAAAGCGAAGTATATTTTGCCAGCTGTGCCAATCCAAGGAAAAGACCCGCTATCAGGATAGTCTTTCGAGAGGGATTTTCCAATAAAGCAGAAAAACTTATGATCGCCAAAAGCATAGTGCATGTTGCCACCATATCGGTAGTTGCAAGCCCTGCGTGAGCCAGGATATTGGGTGAGAAAACAAATAACGATAAACCAAGCAAGGCCTGAGTCCAGCCATACCGTTTTTTTATCCAAAGAAACAATACCAATCCGCAAACAATTCCTACAACAAATATCGCTAATCTGCTCAATAACAGCATCCGCTTAGGCTGAGAATTATATTTATAGAAGAAATCTTTCCCGTAAGCAGCCCTATCTTCTACCCGCCATAACGATTTATCGTCAGGAACATTAAGGCGCAACAACAAACGCAACGGCAGGCCCATAAGATAACGCGCAAGCGGCGGCTGTGACGTATCCATCTTTAAATCACCCTTGGAAAGCAAAATATACGCAACAGGAATATGATGACCGATCTCATCGCAGGTGCCTGACAGCTGCAACATGCTTGAAATACCCATAATCCCGAATACTAGCAATAATACGAAAACAAATAAATATTGTTTATGCATAGTACAATACACTACCTCCCAAAGAATTCGGGCTTATACTCAAAAACAACCTTGTGGCTCCCCGCAGGAACCTGTACCGCCTGAATCAAATTATGCACCAACATAATCTTTTGAGCTGAGCCGTCAACGTAAACGTTCCAGCCGGGAAAGTAATTCTCAGAGAATACCACGAACCCTGCCCTGCCAGCCTGGATTTCAGCCTCTAAAAAGCCGTCTTTGATTGAAAGAATGTTCACCTTGGCCGACACATCGATTGCGCAATCTTTTCCAATCTGCTGAGTAAAAAAAGCGCGAGGGAAAAAATTCTTCAGCGTATACAAATACACAGAATCGTCTTGAGCAACAAGGGAAAGAAAACCAACATTAAGCTCTTTATATGAAACAACGTATTTTACGTTGAGCAACTGTAAAGTAAAAAGGTTTCGCTCCAACGATTGATCATCGGGAATCTTCACACCCAAAGAATCATCAACGGCCTCAAGCCCATTTAATGCATCCCGATATGCCTGACCAGCAAGAGGCGTATATGCGCCCACGCTCGCAAGACCATGCAAAAGATTAACATTAGGCATAATCCAATCAGGAAGCTTTTCGCTACCAACGCCAAATGGGAGGATGCGGAAAATATCCTTATCTGACTTTATAGTATACAGTATATTCTTAGCCTTGATTTCATTATTAAACGTAAAAGGCTTTATCTCTTTGTAAAACCCAATACTAAAAAAACCAAAAACAAAAAGATCCGCGGCCATGATTATCACAATAATTAATTTCTTACGTTTTTGCAGGAGAAACGGTAAAACAATAATTGCGGAAACGCAAAGTAACCATGCGAACAAAACAAACACCTGCTGAAAGGAAAACCCGGCGTCAATGGTCTCAAGGAGCGAACGAACCTTCTGCACATAATAATCAAGGTTATGCCGATGATGCCAAGAGTTGTAAATAAATTTACTAACAAGCCACTCACCCATGGCGATTAGTTGCTTCTGAAAAAACATAAGCACAACTTCAACAATGATAAATAAAGATGCTGCAATGTAAATGATCTTCCTATATAACCTTGTGGTACCTTGCGTCAATCCCAGCGAAAATAATTCAAAACTTGCAGTGAACCCGCAACCGGCAAGTGCTGATAACGCAATATTGGCAAAAAGCAAAAAACGAGCAGGCACACGAAAGGCATAAAACTTAAACGATTGTATGAGGACAACATAAAACGGGTTGTAGGCGCCTAACGCGAGGAATATCGAAATAAGCAACACAACAAGGAGCGGACGCAGCCGGCTGTCAAGTTTTGCGTGCAGGATGCCGGCAAGAGCAAAAAATAAACCAAAAACACCGATGTAGAAACTGTTTCTTAAGAAAAGGACAGAAAATGGAAAAAAAAGTCCGAGAAACCCAAGGGGCGAAAATGAACCCCATAAGGCAAATGCCAACGTCGCAGATGAGCGATTCGAATAAGCTGCCAATGGCATAGTTAAAGCTAATTGTGGCAACCAGAAAATTAACGCTACAACGAACAAACAGATTGATCCAAGCAGCAAATGCACAAAGGCAACGTTGCCTAATCTTGCTTTATATATAATATAGATACCGTACAATAACCCGCTATACAGCGCAACCTGGGTTGACCCGGCCAAAAATTGTAAACCAAAGAATACGCCTGCAAACAACAAATACCAAAGCCTTGGCGAGGAAAAATAACACTCTATGAAAAATAAAACTAAAGGAAACCAGATTAACGTACGCAAAGTAACAATATTATAAAGACAGCCAGCGTAGGCGCTGCCAAAACAAAATATGAGCGCCGCGATATACCCACCCCACTGATCAGCGCCAAGCTTACGTGTTAATAGGTAAATAAAAATTCCGCCCGCAAAAAAATGGACAACAAAGCTATAATTGTAAGCGATCTCAAAGGGAAGCAAGAAGAATAAAATTAAATTCAAAGGATACAATCCTGCAACCTGGCCTTCCGCCATAAGTGGAAAACCACTGTGCATATTGCCCACCCAAAAAGGAAATGTCCCCTGCTTTACAGAAGCGCTATACAGCTTAAGCCATGGGAAAAACTGCGCGAGGTAATCGCCAAAAAGGAATCCCGAGCGCATGCTCAATAAGGGGAATAAAAATACAAAGCAGGTTAAAGAGAACAAACAAAAAAAGCCGAAATGTTTCTTTAGTATATTCATCGTAGACGATAAATCACCATAGAGGGGCCGGGCTTTACGCGCGCAAAAAGTTCTTCCGTTGAAAGAGGCAGCCCCGTTAGCTCATACAAATCTCGAGGCTTTGCAAAACCACCATTTGTATAAGGGCTAAATTCTGCAACCAACTCAAAGCGAGAAGCTATCTTACTATGAAGCATTTTTGCGCTCTCTGATGGATTTATATTGCTAAAAACTACATATTCGATCCCCGCCTCCTGCAGCCCTTCTAATGACATACCGATAACTGGCCAGAAATTGAGGAACTGCCCAGAAAACTCATCATCTCCCGCAAGAAAATAAACATTAAATGTTTTTCCTTTGACGCTATCCAGCGCCTTCATTTGCATTGCGAGTTTTTTGGCCTTTAAGCCGCTTAATTCCGGCTGTTTATCCAGGATTCTTTCTTTTTCAATAAGCTGATTTCGCGATTGCAAGATGGCGGGCCTGAAAAACGTGTGATCGCAAGCGATTTTTGCCTGCGCTGCTACGGTTTTCTGAAACCACTCTGCTGCCTCTATACGCGTGTCCTTTTTTGCAAAAAGCAAATCTGCCTTTATAGATTTGGCAGCGGACGGAATAAGCGCTGCAAAAGCGCTCGCAACAATAATAATGCGCCACGATTTTTTCGTAGCCCTAGGAAGAAGCAATTCAAAATAAAGATATCCCGCCCCCATAGCAATAAACGGAATAAGCGCCAAAACATAACGCGGATACTCCTGGCTTGTGAAGACAAGATGCAGATAAAACAAAACGCAAAAGGATAGCATGACTAGCACGTGCTTACGTTTTTTTTGCAAAGCAAAACATAAACCAATAATGCCGGAAAGCGTGACAAAAAAACCTGCTCCTTCAAATAATGAATAAACGATATGGTGGGCCCACCCCATATAGCTATGCCGAATCTTGCCCGTCACGCTTTCAAAGAAAAATTTTCCATCAAATAGCGCAAAAGGGTTACAGACAAAAAAAGCCAGAGCCGATCCAAGTAAAAAAACGGCCAATTTCTTATTTACAAAGGTTACCCTGTTCTTCCCATCGCAGACAAAAGCGTGCGCGACTAATAATGATCCGATAAGAACGCCGGCATTATATTTGGTCGCTATAGCTATCCCCGTCAGTATCCCAGCGCTTAGATAAATCCGCGTTTTTGGTTCCTTTAATAACGAAATTAATTGCTGCATAACTAAAATCACGCATAAAACCAGCAGATTATCGGGATAAATATATTTAGCGTGTATCACATTAAGCGAGGCAAGCGCCATAACTAACGCGCTAAAAAGCGACGCTGATACAGAAAAAAACTTGCGCGACAGAGCATAAACACCAAAGACGCAAAGAACACTCGGCACAACCCCTAAGCCAATTCGACCAATAAGATAAAACGATGTTGGATCCTGAAAAAAACTTAAGGCAAACTGCTCGCTTCCCTTAATAGAGCCAACAATAGACATAACGATAAAATACAAGGCGTACAGAATAAACAAAAGATAAGATGTTAACGGAGGGATAATAAAAAAATGCGGATTGAAATCTCCCGTCCCATAGGCAAGGGCATGGTTAACAACTATTGGCTCGTCCTGATGGAATTGAAAAGGCAATCCAAAATTTACTCCCCAAAGCCTCAAGCCAATAGCTAAAACGATAATCAACAAAAGAAAATAATGCTGCTTTACGAATTGCATGAATGCAAACTCCGGATTCGAAAAAGATCCCAGAACGTACTGAAAGAGCTGCCCAACAAGCGCACCTTACTCTGCGGAGAATTGATCCACGTAACGCCTACCTCCTTTATGGAATATTTTTTTCTTAACGCAAGATAAAGTAATTC
>JAGOIJ010000030.1 GCA_017995695.1 Candidatus Omnitrophota bacterium
GATCGGGATTACCCAGATTTTTAACGAAGGCGTGAAGAAGATTGAGATCGGGATCCTTGGTTTTAAGGTTATGTTTTTCTATACATTTTTGGCGGTGCTGGCGTTCGCGTATACGCAAGGAGAGGAGCAACTTAAAGTATTTTTGAGAAGAATCGTTTATTTTTCTATCCCACTGTGTTTTTTTGGTTTTTTTCAATTTCGCGCCGATCCTAATTTCATGGTTAATCAATTTGGCCGAGGGTTTGAACGGGCGGTTATGATGGCGCACATTGACAATCAGGTTGATTCCTTTTTAAGGGTATTTTCGACATTCGCCTCTTCCGGGCAGTACGCATCGTTTCTTGTTATTAACGGAGCATTTATTCTTGGCTTAATGTTTAGCGCCAAGCGTCCCTCTGAAAAAGTTTTTATGGGGATATGCCTTGCGATTAACACCATGTCAATCTTAACCACGGGTTCGCGAGGAAGCGCGGTTCTCATGGTTGCTGTTATTTTTGTTTTTATGGTGCTTTGTAAACGCGTGGCCAAGCAGGTTTTTATCATATTGTTGTTAGCCGGCATTCTTCAGTTTGCTTTTAATTTCTTCGGACGGGGCGTTATTTCCCGTTTTGAATCTTTAAAAGACACTGATATGCTTAAAGATAGAACCATGCGCACCACCCAGGGGATGTTTGATGAGTATCTTGTCCAGTATCCATTGGGCAGGGGCATGGGCACCGCCTCAGGTGCATCTCGCTATTTACAGACTGAGGTGGCTGGCGAAGAGCTCGCTTTTATCGAAAATTATCCTACGAAACTGCTTTATGAGACCGGTATCTTTGGGGTTATCTTTTGTTACATGGTTATTGTGCTTTTGGCCAAGCGTATCTGGCGTTTTGCGTTTCGTATTGCCCGGGCACGAGGAGATGCGCTGTTCGCAGCGCTTGCTTCTTATTGCTTGGTGCTATTTGCATATAGTCTTTTCTTTGTGTATGATCCTCCTCCAGCTGGGCTTTTTTTATGGGCGATTATTGGCATGGTTGCAAAACTCATGAATCTGAGTAAGAACGAGCCTCAACAGAGTTATGGGGGGCAGCCGACCATTTAAGTATTATACGCATGAAGGTGCCTTGTGTGATGTTGATAACCGGAAATTATCCTCCCCAGCAGTGCGGCGTTGGGGATTATTCTTATAGGTTAGTTGAGTCTTTGCGAAAGAAGAGTGTGGCAATAGATGTTGTAACGTCGCAATCGGCCACAACAGGCGAACAGGTGGATGAAAGCTCCGCCCATGTCATTAGGCTACGGAATTTTAAAAACTACCCCGCAATTCTGCGCCTCTTAAAAGAGAGAGCGGTCAATATCGTGCACATCCAGTTTCACGCCTTCGCCTTTCGCGAACATTCTTTAGTCATTCTGTTGCCATTATTGTTGCAGTTGCGCGGTATTAAAGTTGTGACAACTGTTCATGAATTAGCCGGGCCTAAGGTAATCTTCTTGCCTCGCATGGTCAGAAGATTCTTGTTGCTGCCTTTGTTATTGTGGTCGCATAAGATTATCGTGACAAACGAATATTACCTGCGTTTGTTATCCAGGTTTTTCTTTTTTAGGCGCAAGCTTTGTTATATACCTATCGCTCCTAATATATGTGTTTATCCTGATATTGATAGGGCGATGGTACGCGCAAGCCATGGAATCAAAAATGAAGAAATAGCTGTGGTGCGGTTTGGTTTTGTGCATAATATTGTCGCTAGTTTTATTCCCCAGATTCTTCACGCACTAAAAATCATCAAAGAAAAGGGGTATCTGGTGAGATTATTTTTTATGGGGGGCGTAACTAGCCCTGATGCATGTTCGGTGCGCAAGCTTGCAAAAGACCTCGGAATCGCCTCTTTAGTGACGCTTTCGGAATACTGCTCTGAGCGTGACATTTCCTCCTTTTTGTCAAGCGCCGATATTGCTGTTCAATTGTATCCTGAAGGGGCACAAGAAGGCAGGACCGGGTTGATGACGGTAATGGCCCATGGTTTAGCAACGGTATGTATGAAGAAGAGGCCCCCGCCCCAACTTTTTAAACACAATGAAAACATTGTTTTGATTTCTCATCCTGTTCCAGAAAACATAGCAGAAGCTATTGAGCAGCTTATAAGAAACCCGGATCTTAAAGCAAGGATTGGCCGGGAAGCGCGCGTATCGCTTGAGCCTTTTACCTGGGATGCGGTTGCAAACCAGACGCGCGCAGCATATGAATCATTAATCGGCCCTTAAGGATGCGTAACCATAATGAAAATTATTTCTGTTGCTAATACGACATTTTCTAAAACGGGCGGGCTTGCGCGCTGTGTTATTGTGGTGGGAGAGGCCTTGCGCAAGCGCGGCCATAGCGTTACGTTTCTTTTGAGTGAAGACGTCGGCGGTTGTAAGGGGGGGAAGGGCTTAAGTCTTGTAACATTTCCTTTTTTTGTTGTTATTTCCATATTGCGTTGTATTAAGAAAGAAAATGGTTGCGATATCGTGGTTATGCATAGCTTAAGCGCCTTTGTGTATGTGTTCTTGAGGATGATAGTGCGGTCATTGCCTCCCTGCGTGGTATTATCGGCGGGAGATGATATGTTGCGTTGGTCACTTGAGCGGGAGGAGGAGCGTCTCGGATTGATTCGTTTAAGCTTAAAAGCGAAGATCCTTTATTTTAATTTCGTTATCCGCCCGAGCAGGTTTGCCTTGCGCCATGCAGATCATATTATTACGCCCGTAACAGCAGAGAAAGAGTTTTATTGTTCTTCGCTTGGGCTTTCGCCAGACAAGATATCATTAGTGCATTCCCCCGTCACCACAAACTGCTTTACCAACAGGACCTTTAAAGAGAGGCCTGATAGATTGCTGTTTTTTGGTGGGTGGGAATGGAGAAAAGGGACGAGGTATTTATTGCAGGCTTTTGAACGTATCTGCGATTCCCATCCTTACGTGCGATTAACACTTGCTGGTGTTGGTTTGTCTGCGCAGGAAATGCGGCCGCGACTTCCAGAGCCTTTGCGTGATCGAATCGATGTTATCCCCTTTGTATCAGAAGATCAGGTGCCTGGCCTGTATGCCCAGCACGATATCTTTTTGTTTCCTTCGCTTATGGAGGCCATGCCGTTGGTGGTGTTGGAAGCTATGGCAAGCGGCATGCCGGTAGTAACGACGAACGCCTGCGGCATGAAAGATGCAATAGAAGATGGGGTGTCGGGTTTTTTGGTACCTCTGCGCGATGCCCAGATGTTGGCTCGGAAAGTTCAGCTGTTTTTAGATGATGTTTCACTGTGCAAACGCATAGGGATGAATGCGCAACAAAGGGCTCAGGCTTTAAGTCTTGAGAGTTGCGTTGAAAAGACCTCGACTGTTTATGAGCGGGTGATTAAGGAATGTAGTTTGAAAAAGAATCATGGCAGAAAGTAACCAAACAATAAGGAACTATGCCAGAGGCTGGTCGTGGGGCGAGCAACATTGCAGGAGTCGTTCTCGGATCAAGCCTTATTGGTACGCCCTGCGGAATCCTATCGCCAGTGTCATTTCCTACTATAAACAGCGAGGCATACCGCTTAAGCGTATGTTAGAAGTCGGTTGCGGAGGAGGGAATCTGGGTATTAGGTTTAGCCTTCATAAGATTGATGCTTTTTTCATCGACGCTTCGCTGCCGGTTCTTAAGGTTTGCCAAGACAATATGGGTAGGGTGCTTAGGTTTTCAAAACAGCATTCTTCAAAGAGCGCAGTGGTATGTCAAGATATGTTTCACCTTGGATTTAAAGATCAGGTGTTTGACCTAGTGGTGAGTGAGGGGGTGTTCGAACATCTCCACGAAAAAGAAGCCAGGATGCAGTTTTTGCGCGAATCAATGCGCGTGGTCAAAAAAGGCGGGTGCGTATTTGTTTGTATCCCCAATAATGCTCATCCTTTCGTGCCGTATTGGAAGCGTAAAGGTTGCGTTTGGCTGAATAAGGAGCTCAATCCACAATATTATGAAATAGAGTTTTCAGGTGACGATCTTAAGAATGAGCTTATCGAAAGCGGGTTGCGCGATGTCGTTTTCGACGGATGCTATCTATGGGATTGTATTGCCCGTCATCCTTCAACGCTAGCCCGAAGAATGCTGACATGCGTGCTTAAGGCTTGCGTTCCCGAGATGACGAGACGGTTTCGCCTCCGCTATGCTTTGATGGTGTGGGCAATCGGAAGAAAGTAGGTATAAAAGCTGATGTTTGATTATTCAAAAGGATGGGATTGGTCAGTAGGAAATGTAAAATTGCATTCCCGTCGCAAGATATTGTGGTATGCCCGCCGCCTGCCGTTTCCTGCCATACGTAGATATTGCAAGCAAAGAAACATACCGCTTGCGCGGGCCCTTGAGGTTGGCTGTGGAGGCGCTCAATTTGGCATTAAGTTCTTGGCGTCTTTGGCAAACCGCGTGCAGATGTACTTTATTGATGCTGCTTTTCCTTTGCTTCCCATTGCAAGAGATAATATCAGGCAGGTCTTTGTCAAGAATACTCAAGCAATGGAACAGAGGATTTCTTGTCAGGACATGCTTAATCTTGGTTTTAAGGATGGACAGTTTGACCTGGTGATGAATGAAGGCTCTTATGAGCATTTGCACGAGAAAGAAGTGCGGATGACTTTCTTGCGAGAGTCTATGCGTATGCTGAAGAAGGGGGGGTGTTTTGTGTTGGCAGTGCCCAACGATACCAATCCTTTAGCTGCTTCGTGGAAAAAACACGGATACTTATGGTTAAGCCAAGAAAAAAATCCTTTATATTATGAGCTTGAATTTAACGCAACGACGCTCAAGCGCGAATTGGAAGAGGCCGGATTTACTGATATCTATACCGACGGGTATCGGCTTTGGGATGTGCTTTGTGTCTGTCCGTACACCATTCCCAGAAGAATCCTGGTATTTATACTTAAGCTTTTAGTCCCTGAACTAACAAGATCAATCAGGATAAAATTCGCGTTTTGGCTCCTTGTTATAGGGAGGAAGCCGTAATGAATAAAAGCGTTTCATCAGATCACAACGTATTTGAGAATGCCTATTCTGGCGATCCCTCAATTTATAAAAGTCTAAAACAGTTGGTTGAGGGCTTGTCGCTAGGCGCTGTACTCGATGTTGGCTCGGGCCAAGGACGATTGCTCAATTGGTTGCGTAAGCAGGGTCATACGCAATTGCGCTCCTGTGATAAGCATCCTGAATATCTTAAGGTTGAAGGCTTGTGCGCGGATTACTGCGACCTTGACAAGGAGCCTCTGCCATATCCAGACCATTCTTTTGACACGGTATTCTGTGTGGAGGTTGTTGAGCATCTTGAAAATCCCCGCCATTGCTGCCGGGAGATAAGCCGCGTATTAAAAGACGCAGGCACGGTATTTTTGACTACTCCTAATATCCTTTCGTTGCGCAGCCGCCTTAGTTTTTTATTGCGTGGATATTCTAGCTATTTTATGAAGTACCCAAACGGAAAGGATTCGCCGCACATCACTATGCTGACGCGGTTTGATTTGGAGAGAATTTTTAAAGAAACAGGATTTTCTATTCAAACAATTCGTTATCAAGAAGGAGCAATGCCAAAATCACGCGTGACCTGGCAACGGATTGCCCCTTTTTTACGCGGAGAGTTATTTTCTGACACCATTATCATTGTTGCCAAGAAACAACAAGGTTAGCCTTTGTGATCGGCTTTAGCTATGTTCAATAAAAATACTACGTGTCCCTGTTGGTTATCTGGCGCCACCGTCCCTTATATCATTGCCTGTGGTTTGGCAACATTGTTCTTTGGGATTTCCGCAATCTTTCCCTATCAAATGAGCCCGGATGTTGCAGTGCAGTTGAAATCCGTGCAGCAGTTTATTGACGGCACGACTCCGATGGTGAATATGGTGACTATGCCAGATTTTCAGGATTTGTCTTTAGATCAGAGTATCTGGATCCGTTGGTGGCCTCCAGGGGTGCCCGTTATATTCCTACCTTTAGCCATGGCGGGATTGCCACTGGGTGTCGCCGTTAAAATTACAGCGTATCTTTTTTTTATTACCGGGAGTATCGGTTGGTTAACAATCGCAGACAAAGCGGGCGTAGGACTTCGAGAAAGGATTGTTTTTGCCTTTGTAATTCCGTTGTTTTCTTTTAGTATTGTTACTCTCACTATGTTATGGGCAGATGTATTGCCTTTTGGTTTTATGCCCTGGTTAATGCTTTACGCATTGTCGTATAGAAAGAGGTTGGAAAATGCCGATGGATCGCGGATGAGCCTTCTGATGCACGCATGCTTATTGGGATTGCTTTTAGGGTTTGTTGTTTGGATAAAATATTCTGTTTTGTTTGTGTCTTTGGGTATTTTGCTGTATCTTGCAATCTATATTTTTCTGTTTACCCGAACGCATCCTTTACTGAAACGGTGTTTGTTGTTCATAACGATGATTATCGGCTTTTTGCTTCCTCTTTACTATCTTGCATATTTGAACACATTGCATACCGGCGGCAGCAGCAGCGTTGCCGAGCTTTCTTGCTTCTTCTCGCAAAGAAAGCCTTTAACTGATATCGCATGGCTTGTTACTTCGTTCTTTGGATCATTTGGTCTGGTTTTATTTCAAGCATACGGTTGGATAATGCATTTGACTTGTCATTCGAGTATATTTTTTCCTTCGTCAATCCCCACTACAGGTTATGATCGAGTTATGTTGGCCGCGCGCTTAGGCCTTCCTCTCAGTGTAATTTTTTTATGGTTTTTCTTTACCGCTCGGAAATTCATCAATCGCCAGTTTTTCCTTTTTGCCTGTTGCGTCACCTTAGTTCCTTTTGCCTGTCTTTTGTTTTACACGATTGTTTCCTGGTGGAATATTCTTATTTTTGGGGTCCAGCGTTACACCTCTGCCAGTATTATTATCGCTCACCTTTTGATCATTATCTCATTCATTTCCTTTTCAGGGGGGCACCGTAAAGGATTAGGCAGGATGTTTGTTGTGTTTCTTGTTTTATTTTGTTTTTGCCTTCCGATATTGTTTTATCTAGGATATTTCTTCAAGGATGGGGTATATGATAAGGTCAAATTGCACTATGCTCCAGGAAAGAATTATTTATTTACGCCAGAGCTATCAAAGAACAACGCGCGTTTTGTCATTGCAACAATCAAGCGCGCTCTTCGTTCCAAAGAAGATGTTGTGGTGTTTGCTAATATCGATACCTATGGGTCGACCTTTGGTTCTTGGCTTGAGATCGGTCAGCGTAGCATTGCTTTAACTACCAATTGGTACATCTTTTCTTATGCGCTGGGTCAGAGGTCTCATCTTGAAAACTCAGCAGTTTTTCTTACTTCCCGGGATCTGCGCGTGGTGCTGGTTTTCCCGCATCGTTATGAAGAGGAAGGTATAGGCGAAAAGGTTAAAAAGAGGTTTCCCCAGGCAAAGGAATGGATTCCTGTTTTAAATGACCGTTCCGTGGAAGATATCGTTTCTGTATGGTATGCGGATCTTAAGACGTAACGATTCAGCTTAACAGTATGAAGATACTTTTTATCTATTCGATGCAGGATATTAAAACTCTCCAGCGGCCCCTAAAAGGCCAATCTGATATGCAATTCGGATTATCGTATATTTCGGCGCTCTTAAAAAAACATGGGCATCAAACGCAGGTGGTTGTTTTGAGCCGTCTTTTGAAAGAAGACAATAATAAAAGGGTAGATGAGTATATCCAGGCCTTTGCGCCGCAGATGATTGGCTTTACTTCAGTGTTTAGTGAATATAATCTGATTCGCTCAATGGCAGCATACATCAAGCAGCATTATCCGAACATATTTCTTGTTATCGGAGGGTGTCATGCTTCTCTTAATCCTGGCGAAGTAATTGAGGATGGTTTTGATGCTGTATGTATCGGAGAAGGTGAGTACCCGCTGTTAGAGCTCGCTGATCAATTAGAAAAAAATATGAGGCCAGCCGGTATTCCAAATTGCTGGTTTGCCAGAGAAAATGGCATTGAGAAAAATCCACCGCGTGCTTTTATCGAGGATCTCTCAAGTCTGCCCTTTCCCGACCGCGCCATGTGGCAGCAGTGGATCCAGGAAGAGCCCGATGAAATAATTCCTATTATGCTGGGCCGTGGCTGCGTGTTTAATTGTAGCTATTGCTGTAACCATGCCTTGCGCACTATTGCCCCGGGGCAATATGTGCGGCTGCGGTCAACGGATAATGTTATCGCAGAAGTGCAGGAAATTATACAGCTATTCCCGAAAAAAAAATATATTTATTTTGAAGTAGAATCATTTGGCATAGATAAACGTTGGGCATATGAACTTTGCGAAAAGCTTAAGAATCTCAATCAATCGTTGCGTCAGCCGCTTTCCTTTGGGGTGAATTTGAGAGTAACGCGAAATCCTGATTTTGAGGCTTTGTTCGCTGCGTGCAAGAGCAGCAATTTTACCTTCCTGAATATCGGCCTTGAATCGGGAAGCGAAAGGGTGCGTCGCGATATTCTTAAGCGCGACTATTCCAATGAAGACTTGCTTACTACCGTGCGCTTAGCAAAAAAATATGGCTTAAAGGTTATGCTCTATAACTTAGTAGGAATCCCCGGTGAAACAATCGCAGATTTTAAGGAAACCGTCTCATTAAATCGCGCCTGCGCTCCAGATGGATATTTTATCAGTATTTTTTTTCCTTATCCGGGGACCAAACTTTATGATGAGTGTAAGCATGACGGTCTTATCCATGAACCGCTTGATACTGAGTGGGAGCGTAGAAGGCCCGTGCTGGATTTGCCTGGTTTTCCTAAAGAGAAGATATTGGAATTTCACGACCATTTCGGGGAGTTAATTTATCAAGGAGTCAGGCCAAGTTATGCCAGGGCTTTTTTGAATTTGGCATCCGGCATCTATGCGCGTAATTACTTTTTACGCCGGGCGTACCGCGTGCTTAAGGGCATGGTGAAGCGCTCACCTGATGGAAGGTAGCATTATGCGTATCTTGATTACTTGTCATACTCCTGCAGACCGTGATACAGGGGCTTTCGGCGTGACGTATCATTTTGGCGAGCAGTTGAAATCACAAGGCGCACATGTTGATTATTTTACCTTTGATAATATGCCGCGCTGGCTTCAATTTCGTTTTAAGTACACTCTTTTTCCTTTGTGGGTTTTTTTCTTTGTGCTGCGTAACCGCTCTTTCGATATTCTTTATTCTACTACTGCCGATACGTGGTTGTTGGGAATGGTGCGGGGGCGAGCTCGCACGCCAAAGATTACGGTCGCCAGTCATGGCCTTGAGCATATGCTTGAGGCAAGCAAAGAGCGGGGGATTCGATTTACTATGCGCTATGCTGTATGGTTGCGTTTTCATTTGTGGTGTGTTGCCAGGAGCCTTAAGGACGCTGATCATGTTTTCGTTTTGACTAAGCATGAAAAGGACTATATGGCGCAGCATTTTGCTATTTCATCCGAGCGCATCAGCCAGGTAAGCCATCCCTTGCCAAAGTATTTCAGGGGTCTGCCTGCCCATGTTGTGCCAAAAGAATTCAAAATTCTTTTTGTGGGAAGTTGGTTACCTCGGAAGGGGATCACGTATCTGATAGAAGCGTGCAATTTATTTGTTACCGAGATTGCGGATTTTTCAATTTCGCTGGTAGGGGTAAGGATGAGTCTTGACGAGATTAAGGGCTGGTTTCCGCAGCGGTTACATACGCGTATCCGCGTAATACCTTCGCTTGAGCATAATGCACTACCAAAGGTTTACCAGGAGCACAGCGTATTTTTATTTCCTTCTCTCTTTGAAGGGTTTGGAAGAGTGCTGCAGGAAGCAATGGCTTGCGGTATGCCGGTTATTACAACTCCTGTCGGGATTGCTAAGGAGTGGGTTAAGGATAATGTCAATGGTCTCTTGGTTCCCATGAAAGATGCTGCTGCAATTGCCCAGCGCTTAGCCTGGGTGTTTCATCATCCTCAAGAGGCAAAGGTGTTGGGTGAGAGGGCACAGGCTTTTATTCATACTATGCAGCAGGACCAAGGTTTTGAAGATCGATTCAAGGTGTTACAGCAGCTGCTTCCTTGCGTATCTGGGAAGACGTTATAGGAGATTGTTGCGTGAATATAGTTGCTTTAGTTAAAAAGCTGCCTCGTTTCTTCAGGCGTCATAAATTGCTTCAATTGTTATTGGTTTTATTCCCCCAGGAGCATATCCAGCTGGTACGTTTTAATGGCGATGCGTATCTGTTTGGTGATTTATTGGATGCGGATGTGCGCAGCTATTTTATGTGGGAGAGTTTTGAGCCAGAGTTCTTTGTCATTGCGCGGCCTTTTCTTGAAAAAGGGGGAGTTTTTTTTGATGCAGGAGCTAATTTTGGTTTTTGCTCGTTCGGATTAATGTCGCTTTTGCCTCACGGAAATGTTGAGTATCACTTATTTGAAGCAAACCCTTATCTTTGCACGATGCTTAAGCGTTCAGCCGGGCTTTATGCGAGCCAACAAAGTTTCATCAATAATGTTTGTCTTTCTGATACAAAAGGGGTTTCAAAGCTCTTTTTCACCCATCATCGGTATGCGCAGGCTTATGTCGCAGAGCGCGGCAAGGTGACTGTATTAAACCTCAAGCTTGATGATTACATACAAGAGCATCATATTGCTCGTATTGATTTCTTGAAATTAGATATTGAAGGCATGGAAGTCGCTGCGCTCAAGGGGTTGCGCATAAGCCTTAATCAGGGGATCATAAAGGTTATATTAATGGAAATTTCAAGGACTACGTTTCCGCGGGAAGGCGTAACGATTGAAGATGGCCTGCGATTGCTCTACGAAGCAGGTTTTCGTTTGTTCTACGTCAAGGAAATAGATTTTAAGCGTCCGGATGTAGCAAAGAGGGCTATTTTTCTTGATGTTGGCGGGGCGAAGTTGCGTGTTGCCGAAGTAAGTGCGGATGAGAAAATTGAGGGTGGGGTGTATCAATCTGATATTTTAGCGATTCATAGCAGTAGCGAATTATTATCATGAGCATATTACAAAGGGATAGTCTGCGTTTTGCTAATAGGCCACTTAAAATACTTATGGTTATTTCTCTGCCCTGGAAACGTGAATTAGGCGCAAGCCGGGTAATGGTTGAGTTAAGCGATGAATATAAACGGATGGGGCACTACGTTGAGAAATTCAGTTTTGAAGATGCTTTTGCGTTTGGCCAATCTCGTTTGAGTGAGGCGCGCCATGCGTTTATAGGCAAGGTAAAGCAATTTCTTGTATGTAACGCGCATCGTTTTGATATTATCGAAATATACCAGACCGATTGCTGTTTTAGCAAAAAAGATATCCAATTTGTTGGTTTATTGGTATTGCGTTCTGCTGGGCTCTTGCCGATATATCAGGATTACGAGAGAAAATACCAATTACATGGTTTTCATCCCACTGTGCGCGGATTTATTTCTTTCTGTATCGCACAGGTGCGTAAGTGCGCCATAACGCATTGTTTTTGGCAGGGCGTTCATAGCGCTGACATGATCGTAGTGCCGAATGAAGAAGAGGCAACATTCTTGAGAAAAAGTTCAAAGCTTAGAGGAGGTTGTCATTGCTTTCCCTTTGGTTTGCCTGAGGAGCGTCGCCTCGCTTTGCACCAGGCCATGCAGCCGCCTGAAGTACGGTTGCGTAACAAAGAAGTAGTGTTTATCGGGCACTGGGATGCGCGCAAGGGGTCTCGTGATTGGCCGGCAATCATGCGTTTAACACAAGAACGGGTTCCGGGGGTTCGATTTAAATTCTTAGGGACAGGAGTGCGCAAGGAAGATATTTTTCTTAAGCTTCCTGAAGCGCTGCATCAGGCTGTTGATGTTATTTTTTCTTTTTCTAATGATGAACTGCCAATGTTTTTGGCGAGTTCAACGGTAGGCGCTTTTCCCAGTTATGTGGAGGGTTTTGGTTTTGCCATTATCGAGAAGCTGGCAAGCGGCATTCCTGTTATTGCCTATGATGCTATCGGCGCCCGTCAGATATTGCATGATGTTAAAGATTCTTGCTTGATTGCGATCCAGGATACTAAATCATTTGCCGAAGCCTTAGTGAGGGTTTTGCTTTCTTCCGAATCCGAGTACGCTGCCTTATCGCAGCAAAGTCTTTCACTTGCCGCGCGATTCCAGTGGGAAACGATCGCAAACGAAACATTGGCATTGTATCGGCGCCACTTGGTTGATAATGCCATAGCGCGTTAGTCATATGAATACAAAAAAACGGATTGCTCAGAATACAGCTTTACAGCTTCTCCTGCAAGTTTTTAACCTGGCCGCCGGATTCTATTCTATTTCCTTGATTGCAAAATATTTGGGAAGTGTTTCTTTCGGTAAATATGCTTTTGTTTCTTCGTTTTATTTTTTCTTTTTAACCTTCCTTGATTTTGGGATTACCACGCTTATGCTGCGGGAGGTTTCTGCCAAACGAGACCAGGCGGGAAATCTGTTATCTGAATTCATTGTGTTTAAAGGCGGGATTAGTATAGCGCTTATTGCGGTTGCGTTAACGGTTGTGAGTTTTTCTCCCTTTCCGTTTGATTTAAAAGTGGCTATTGCGTTGTATGCGCCGGTGTTGTTATTTATCGCGCTTGAATCAATTCAGATTATTTTTGAAGCAGATTTGCGCATGGAATATGTTGTTTTGGCATCATTTGTGTGGAGGGTTGTTTCTCTTGCGCTGGTAATTGCCGCGGTAAAATTGGATTGGGGGCTGCCAGCGATCATACTTTCTTTCGTCGCTGCTGAATGTTGCAAATGGCTCTGCCTTTATATCTTCTCAAGGAAATTGGTGCAGATAACGTTTATCGTTCCTACGCAATTGAGCCGATGGATAGCCTTTATTAAGTCTTCGCTGCCGATCGGGATAACGACGCTGCTGATCACTATTATTCGCAATGTTGATGTTATGTTGCTTACTAAAATAAAAGGTTTTCAAGAGGTAGGGATTTATCAGGCCGCTTACCGGCTCTCTGATATTGGATTAACGGTCCCTATCGCGCTTATGGCATCCATTTTTCCTTTGTTGTCAAAGTATTATAAGGAGGATGCGCGCGCTTTGCAGGCGACCTATCAGAAAACGTTTGATATACTGGCTGCGTGTGGCATTCTCTTGGTAGTGCTGGTTTTGGCTCGCTCGCATGAAATCGTGATGCTTTTATTCGGCGTTGAGTTTGTGCGCGCAACAGGCATATTAAAAATTCTTATTTTTTCTTCCTTATGGGTTTACCTCGGTATTGTTCCCGGCGTGCTTTTGGTTGCTACGAACAGGCAAAAGGAAGAAATGTGGTTTTATTGCATTGCTACAGCGCTTAGTATTTCGTTGAATTTTTTGTTGATCCCCCTGTATGGAGGCAAGGGAGCGGCTGTTGCGAATTGCACAGCTATGATGGTCGTGGTTCTCTTAGTAATATGGAGAGTGCATACGGCGCTTCATGTTGTGCTCAAACTGGGAAGGTTTACGCGCGCGCTTTGCGCCGGTATTGTTACCCTTGTTGTATTTTTGTTATTTAGAAAGTTTTCGCTCTTGCTTGTGGTGCCTCTTGGCGTTGTGGTCTACGGTGTTTTACTTGTCGCGATGAACGTGATTGATAAGAAAGATATCATGCTTTTGTTTTGGAAAAAAAGCATAACGGTATAAGGGATAGCTATGTGTGGGGTACGTCAACAAATTGCGATGCGCTGTGTCGAAGGTTTGCGGTTTTTATGTAATGCTGTGCTTGGCGCTGTCCGTTTTATTTTATTTGGTCCGGGAAAGCGCCCTCTACAGGCGCGCAAAGTGCTCATCTTTCGCGTGAGCAATATTGGCGATATTATGACAGCGGTTCCGGCAATGGTGTCGATAAAAGAAAACTTCCCTCAAGCAACCGTAGTATTGCTTTCATCTCCGGGGGAAAGAGGGCTTCCCGAAGCTCAGCAGATGCTGCTGGGTGTTTCCTTTCTGGATGGCATTATCACCTATTACCAGGATGAAATTGCTTCCTTCAAAGGCCTCTGGGCTTTGGTCAAGAAGCTTCAGAAAGAGCGATTCGATTTGTTTATTGATTTACGTCAAGATTTGATTACTCTGCCTGCGCTCATAAAAGATATGCTTTTTGCCAGGCTTATCGGCGTCAAGTATGCCTGCGGATTCCGTATTGATACGGTAAAAGCATTCCGTCAAATACAATCTGAATGTCTTCAGAGTGATAACGAGGTGGAGCGTTTATTGAGGATACTTAATGGGGAGGGCATCAGGACAGGCGCTGTCTCGTATCCTTTGGTGGTTGAGGATCAAGATAAGGCGATTGTTAAGATATTTATTGAGTCGCTCAGGAGAGATTTTGTAGTAATTAATCCTCACGCCAAAAGAAAGGCAAATCGATGGTCTATAGAGAATTTTGCCTTTGTCGGTCGATGGCTGATACATGAGTTTTCCTGTTCCGTTGTTATTATCGGCGGAGAGCAAGACGTAGCATCTTCAGAAAAGTTGCAGGCTTTGATCGGTAACGGAGCGGTAAGCGTTGCTTCGCGGTTTACCATACTGCAAACGTTAGAGCTGCTTCGTCATGCTCGACTCTTGTTAAGTAACGACACCGGGGCGGTGCATATGGCTTCCGCCGTCGATACCCCGGTTGTGGGGATATACTCCGCTTGGCAATTGCGCGGGAAGTGGTATCCTTATGGACAGGGGCACCGGGTAGTAAGAAAG
>JAGOIJ010000187.1 GCA_017995695.1 Candidatus Omnitrophota bacterium
GTATTATACCATAACTAGTAAACAAGTCATATAAAATACATACTCACATCCTGCGTAATTCATCATGCAATACGCAAGCACTCACATAACGATGGCGCTACGGTATAGTCTTATCTAAATAGTCGGCTACCGCGCTACCGACCGCCTGCGCTCCTTTATTGTTAAAGTGACCATCATCATAGAAATTTTCCATATCATTATTGATCACGCTCGCTAAATCAATATACTCAATATCATTTTCTATACAAACCTCCTTGAGGATGTTATTATATCGATCGAAAATATCTGCCATTGTTTCTCCTGAAAGATATGTTAGTTTTTTTTCATCTTCCGAATAACGCACAGAAAAATCAATATACAGTAATTTTTTGAACTTTTCAGGCAGGTCTTTACGGTGCAAAGTCGGCTGAGTTAAGAAAATAAGCCGAGTGCCGTGCTGACGGCAAAGCTCTTTAATCTTAAGAATATTCTGCTTATACTCCATAAGGTTTAAAGACAACCCTTGCGCTAACGCCGGATCTGAAAGCGCATCATCAATACGCGTTGCCTGCTTGCGCTTTTCTTTCATAATCATCAGGATGTCGCCTCTGTGCTGAAACGAAACAGTAATTTTTCTGAAAAACTTAATCTTTTGCATTAACTTCCAGACCATGAGTTTTTGGTAAAAAGGCAACTGCTGGTGGGAATCGCGACCAAGCCCCCAAAATGTTTGGGTCCGTATCTCTTCCAGAACATCCGGATGCTTGTCATAATCGCTTACGTAATCTTTACCAAAAAAAAGTAATGGTTCATTACCCCCGCACAAAACGATAACGCAATTTGGCCTGACGCGCGGCAATAGATGCCTTAAGAGAAATATATGGTTACGCGTAGTATGCAACGCTTGCCCCGAGTTCAAAGAAAGAACACGATGTTTGCGTGTCGGCACATTCAAGTTTTGAGCAACCAGTTCAGGCCAACTCTTACCATCATTAAGCAGAGCGCATTTAGTGGTGCTGCCTCCGACAAAAAGCAAGACGTAATCTTTCTCCGATCTCCACAAAGGCGGCTCTTGACCACGTAAGCCAAGCGAGTTTGTGGTAAATACGATTTTGCGGTCAAGATAAGGCAATGTTTCATCTTTCAAGATCTTCACAATCTTGGTATTAGGAGGATAAGCATAGTACATATCTCTGGGGAAAATAATACGTAGCAAAAATTCAAGCGTCGCAAGAGCGCACAACAGCAAAACAACGCAATTAATTGCGAAAAAAATAATTTTTTTAACATTCATAATACGCATACGAAGAGGTAGTTATAAAACCCTTGCGTTAAAATAGTGCGTAAATCTGCAACATACTGAATTGCGAATTAAAATAATGCAACAGCGGCACCATGCCAATTAACAACAACAAGAAAATAAAAAACCACCACTTTCTCGTTCTTAGACAATACTGCCAATATTCTTTTAACAAATAACCGATTTTCATAGCCACCTCCTTTATCGCCTACTCAAGACACAATTTCCCATAAAGAGGCAATCTATCCCCGTCTTCAGAAAACAGCGCACGGCATCTTCTGGAGAACAAGCAATAGGATCATCCGCATAATTTAACGACGTATTAAGGAGGACGGACACACCTATCTTTTCTTTAACTTTCTTAAGGAGCGCATAAAAGAGCTCGTTAGTATCCTGGGATACTGTCTGGATTCTGCACGTTCCATCAACATGCACCACTGCAGGCAATCTGGAAAGCATATGCTCTTTGACCTTAACCGCCAAGAGCATAAAAGGACTTTCTTGCAACTCGAACATATCGCTTGCTTCCTCATCCAAGACGCTTGCCGCAAATGGCTGAAAATCTTTTCTGTTCTTTATCTTTTGGTTAATGATTGTCCGGGTTTCTCGATGAAGAGGATTCGCTAAGATACTTCTGTTGCCGAGGGCTCTTGGCCCCCACTCCATCCTACCCTGGAACCAGCCGATTATTTTATTCTCTGCTATGCAAGACGCTGCTTTTTCGACCAACGCTTTTTCGTCTAGCTTTTCGAAACTTATACTCTTATTGTTTAAGAATAGTTCAATATCTTTATTGCTATATTCTGGGCCCCAATATGCATGGCGCATAATAAAATCTCTTTCATTGCCTAATAATTGGTGATGCGCAAAATACGCTGCCCCTAATGCCGCCCCATCATCCCCGGCTGCCGGCTGGATAAATATTCGCTTAAAAGGTGTTTGCTTTACTATCTTTGCATTAGCTACGCAATTCAAACCTACCCCACCTGCAATGCACAAGTTTTCCAAGCCATACAAAGAATATGCATGCCTTGCCAGTCGAATCAATGCCGTCTCAAGCACCTCCTGGGCCGAAGCGGCAATATCCCGGTGGAATTGGTTAATAGGATCTGACAAGCTGCGTGGGGGGCTACCGAATAATTTTACCAATCTCTCGCTAAACATGGTTGTATAACTATGATCGTACGAAAAAAAACCCATGTTTAGCTTAAAACTCCCATCGTCGTTTAATGAGATTATTTCTTCAAATTGTTTCCGAAACGAAGGCTTACCATACGAAGCCAGAGCCATGACCTTATACTCATCCCAATTAACCCTAAAACCCAAATAAGCGGTAATAGCGTTATATAGAAGACCTAATGAATGCGGAAAACGAATCTCCTTTTCCAGCGAAATCGTTTTATGGTGACCATGCCCCAAAGCTACGGTTGACCATTCACCAACCCCATCAACCGTTATAATTGCGCTATCTTCAAAGGGGGAAACAAAAAAAGCGCTCGCCGCGTGTGACAGGTGATGCTCGCAAAAAATAACAGGAACATCGCCAAGCAAGCGCTGTAATCGCTCTCCGGCAAAAAGTCTTTCCTTTAACCATAGCGGAATCACTTTAACAAAAAGCCGGCGCGAGCGAGGGAACGTAGAGATGCAAGACGTTAAGATTCTGTCAAATTTTACAAATGGCTTGTCATAAAAAACAACGTAATCCAATTCTTCTGGGACAATCCGCGCCTTATCAAGACAATACATAATGGCATATTCGGGCAACTCATTATAATGCTTGATTCGATTAAAACGCTCTTCAGCAGCCGCAGCAACTAAATGGCCATCCTAAAGCATGG
>JAGOIJ010000188.1 GCA_017995695.1 Candidatus Omnitrophota bacterium
GAATATTCTCAATAGTTTTTTCCTTGATGCCAACGATACCAACAAGCTTTTTTTGTTGTATTGCTTTTTCTAAATCCGCAATATTCTTTACCTTGGCTTGCTCGTAAAGCACCTTTGCTGTTTTCGGCCCAATCGATGGAATGGCCAACAGATCCAACAGACCGGCAGGAATACTCTGTTTCAACTCTTCAAATAATTTTATTTTCCCCGTAGCGAGGAGCTCTTGAATCCTTTCTGCAAGATCATGACCGATGCCGGGAATTTCTCGCAACTTCCCCTGACGCGCCATCTGTTCAACATCCTCGGTAAGACCTTCGATACTCTGCGCTGCCCGCTCATACGCGCGAATGCGAAAGACATTCTCGCCCTTAATCTGAAGAATCTGGGCAATATCTCGGAAAAGTTGACTAATGGCTTGATTGTTCATGGCGTAGAAAATCCTGCAATGCTTCATTTTCAGGGTCAAGCGCTTGAGCGTGCGCTATCGATACGTTGCATTGCTTTTGGTCGCCTTTTTTTTGGTAGGCTTGCGCCAGGCGCACATGCGCTGTGGCATAGGAAGGCGCAAGCTCTATAGCTTTCATTAACTCGCTTATCGCTTTATCAATATCGCCGCCCACGATTGCAGGCGCCATCAGATAAAATGAACCCAAGCCAAGGTGTGTCTCGGCTAAATCAGGGGCAGTATCTACAGCTTTCTGAAAATAACCTTTAATCTGCGTGCCGTAGAAAACTTTGTTAACCAATCCGCCTGATGATGATTTCTTGCTATTAATCGCCCCCAGCATCATATACGCCATAGCGCGGTCTTGCGCGCTAAAGGTCGGCACGCGCAACGCCCGAAGCACAAGTTTTTTTGCTTCAGGCAACGCATTATCCTTGTAGCGTAGATACGCCAAGCTGGTGAGCGTAGGCGCATGATCCGGGTTTTGCAATAAAACGCCAGAGCATAAAGCCTCTGCCTCCTTGAAACGGCGAAATCGTATCAAGATTTCAGCCTTACCCCAGAGCGCATCTTCATTATGCGGCTGGTCAACCAGCACCTGCTCAAACACGGCAAGCGCTTCCTTATCCCTGCGCTCGGTTAACAAACGCAAACCATGCGCAACGGTTTCCTGCGCGCAGCAGGCCGTTACCATGCTTGCGCACATAAAGAATATGAGTAAAGAAGCTAGCTTCATTGTCGTACGCGCGAAATCAACGCAAGCTCGAATTTGTTTTCCGCTAAACATTCATCATACGCCTTTTTGCACAGCGCAAACACCTGCTCATGAAGTTTCGCATAGGAAGCAAGTGACCACAGCGCAGTTTGTTTTAATACCGCATGCTTAATATCGGCATCGGTAAGGCCCAACATATCTTTTATCACAAGACTATCGCCTGATTGCTTGTGCATGGATTTGGCGAAACGCAAATACCCCCCCAAAAGACAATCAAGATCCTGCGCAGCGCCGACTCCAAGATTCGCATCCTTAAGATTGATATTGAGCGCCCGCTTACATGCTGCCTGCAACTTCGCAAATTCATCGTGGGTATGCGAGGAACGCGCCATCCATTGAGTTAGTTTTGTGCGCACCACATCTTCTTTTTCAAGCAAGGCTATCAAATACAAAATCAGCCCGGGATCACCGGTTACAAAAAATTCTGTCCATAAAAAATCAATATCGCGGTAATCACTGATGCCTTGATCAAGCTTTTGCCTGCCCAAAGGCTGCTGCGCAAGAATGGCTTTGACCTTGTCTCTGACTACCGCATACTCCTGGTGCACTGCTTCTTTTTGCATGAAAATCTGATTATCGGAATCTGACGCTATAGCAAAAATATCCGCTAAGAAAAGCTTCCCCTGCTTTGAAGCGTCAAGATATAAACGCTCGTACTCGCGTAACACCTCCGGATGAAGCATGGCCACCCGGCCGAAGAAGAATGCGGTAACCTCCGTTAAACGGGTATGTAGACGCACGCTGTTATTAAAAAGATGCGAAGTGAGGAAAAACTGCAATGCGGCAGGCGCTTGAGCGGGTTGGGGGTTGCGATAATAATAAGAAACGAAGTCAGTAAATTGACGCTCGGTGGTTATCTGAGCATGCGCGCCAGAAACGATAACGTGCATAACGCTTATGGCGCAGGCTATCGCGACGATTCTTGTTCGCACTGAAAAAACCTTTCGTTAAGCCTATTAACTTGGCCGGGAACACCCAGAAAACACTGAGACCTCATAACTTGATTCTATCGTCTTGATGAGATCAACCAGCATCGCGTTGACCGGCACAGGAATGCCTAACTCTTGTCCCTGACGGACAATCACGCCATTAATAAAATCTATCTCCGTGCGTTTCTTACGCAGGACATCCTGAAGCATTGATGAACAATTCGCCGCAGTTGCCTCGCAGACTGCTTCTACTTTTGCCAATGGGTCATCAAAAATCAATTTTATGCGTTTACGCTTAGCAACGCGGATAGCCTCCGTAACAGCCGAGCGCAGGATCTTACGCGTCCCCTCAAACTCAATTAATTTCCCGTTTGGCAGATGCGTGAGGGCAGTAAGCGCGTTAATCCCGACATTGACCGCAAGCTTTGACCACAGCACTGCTTTTATGTCGCGGGTAATCTTTGTTTCAAGCCCTACCTTATTGAAAAGCTCCCGCACCGTGCGTATCTCAACCGGCGTCTTACCATCAAGAAATCCAATAACAGTCTCGCCTTTCCCTGCCAAACGCACCCGTCCTGTATCAAGCAACGTTGAGCCCATACTCGTTACTCCGCCAATAACTTTTTCGCTGCCCACGATCTCGCTGATCATCTCAATATTACCGATACCGTTCTGCAAGGTAACCACCACCGTATCATCATTGACTAACGGCTTAGCGCACAGCATTGCATCTTTAGTGGCATACGATTTAACACACAACAAAAGCACATCGACCGGTCCAACCTCTTTGACATCCGCTGTTACCTTAATTTTCTGCGGCCACGTTCCTGCAAGCCCCTCAATGTGGATACCCCGCTCGCGCAAAAGCTGAGCCGAATCCTTACGCGCAACAACGCCGATGATCTCCTCTTTAGATTTTGATAAATACGCAGCCCACAGCGTCCCGATTGCT
>JAGOIJ010000189.1 GCA_017995695.1 Candidatus Omnitrophota bacterium
AAAGTAGCGCAAGATTTAGCGCAGGCTAAAGATCAGGTTTCAGGTAAGACCAAAGAGCTTGAGTTGGCGCTCGCCCAGGCGGTCAATGATAAAGATATGTTAACTAAGCAGGTGCAGCAGCTTTCGTTGGCTGTGCAAGAAAAAGACAAGAGCGTAAGCGAGTTACTTTTGGCAAAGCAAAGCTTCACCGGCACAGCGCAAGAGTACGAACAAAAGATCGCTCAATTGGAAAATGAAAAAGTCATTCTGCAGAATCAGTTCCAGCAATTGAATACTGCCGTGCAGCATAAGGATAAGACATTCTCGGAAATCTCTCAAAATAAGGAACAGTTGGAAGCCCGGATTAAAGAGCTCGAAACCGAAGTCGCGCGTCTTCAGGGAGATCGCGAGACCTTAAAGAAAAATAACCAAGAATTGATCAATGGTATCCAGGATAAAGATAGCAATATCGCTTCATTAATTCAAAACCGCGAGCAACTGGTAGGGCAGATCAAGGATATTGTAGGTAAGGTTGACCAGGTGCAGCAGCATAAATCGTCGCTTGAGATCCAATTGCACGATTTAAAGACCAAGGAACTTGAGTGGACCAAGAATTACCAGGCTTTGACGAATTCCTTAGCTGAAAAGGAAGCTGCGGTTAAGGAGCTGACGCAAAAGGTTAATAAATTCCAGGAGATTGCGCGATCAATGGAAAGCGCGAAAAATCAGTTTGAAGATAAAAATAAAGTTTTATTCAAGGACAATAAGCTATTGAAACAAAAAGTTGATCAGTATGTGCGCCGCGTTTCAACCACCTCCCTTTTAAAGGAGCGGTTACTGCGAGAGAATTCCGTGTTGCATTATAATCTCGGGGTGTTTTATTTGCAGCGGCAGGAATATAATGAGGCGATCAGAGAGTTTGAGAAAGTGCTTGAGCTTAATCCTGATGATGCAGCTACGCATTACAATTTAGGTATTATATATGCAGATTATCTGGATAATAAGCCTAAGGCCATTGCTCATTTCAAGCGTTATTTAGCTATTGATCCGAAAGATAAGGATGCTGACCGGGCAAAGAAATTTATTCTTACCTGGGAGACATGGCAGGATGAAAAGATCGAACCACATCCTACGAATCGATAAGATGATGAAGATGCCGCAAAAATCCATTGCCGTGATTACGATATTGACGTTTGCTACCTTTGCCTTTGCGCAGGATGTGGTAGAAATGGAAAATGAAGCGCCAAAGCAAGAAAGCGTTTCACCTGTGGTAGCCCAAGAAGTAAAAGCTGTTGAGCAATCAGTTGAGGAGCTTGCAGCGCTCAAGGAAAAAGAAGAACTTGCGCGTTTGAAAGCCATGCCTCTAGAGCAGCGATTGTATCAGCGCATTTCATTGGACTTACGTAATATGGATGCGGTTGACGCTCTTAAGTATATTGCTGGCAAGGGCGCGTTAAATACGGTTTTTAGCCGTAATGTCTCTGGCCGCGTGACGCTTACGTTAGAGGATGTTCCTTTAAAGGATGTGTTTGATTTAGTGCTGCGTCTGAATGCCCTTGCTTATATTATGCAGGGGGATGTGTTTAATATCATGACTGAGGCCGAATACAAGGCTCTCTACGGAGTTAATTTTACTGATTTGCGCAAGGTAAAAGTGTTTCGTTTGAAATATGCCGTGCCCGAGCAGGCGTTCAGTTTGTTGGATGCATTAAAGAGCGAAGTCGGACGCGTGTTAGTTGACCAGGAATCCGGTAATGTGCTGTTGATGGAAACGCCGGATAAGCTTGCGCAAATGGAAGAGGCGCTTGCGGAATTTGAACGCCAATATGATAATACGGTGCGGGTGTTTGTGTTGAAATATGCTAAGGCCAAAGAAGTTGAAGAGATTTTACGCACGCGTCTTGATGCGAAAAAGGTAGGCGTAATCAAGGCTGACGAACGAAGTAATTCCGTGATCGTGCAAACGCTCAGCGACCGCATGAATGAGATCGAGCGTTTAATTGCGCGTCTGGATGATCAGACCAGGGAAGTGTTGGTTGAGACCAAGATTATAAAAATAAAATTATCGGACCAGTTGAATGAGGGGTTGGAGTGGGAGGGTATCTTTAGCTATTTAACGTACGCAGGACCGGTTTATTTTGGCTCAACCCCATTCGCTACTAACACCGCAGGATCAAATACCCCGTCGTTTACTTCTCGCTCTGAGTGGTATCAGCAAATGGGGGGCAATATTAATTCCTATCCATTTTCCGGCACTACCTCAAGCCTTAATTCAAGCGTTAAGACGACGGCTGGGGAGAAGATGCATTTTGGCATGATCCAGGGAGATAAAGATTTTGATGTATTGTTTAATTTCTTAAAAACACTTGGCGATACGCGCGTATTGGCTAATCCGCGGATCGTGGTTACCAATAACCAGGAAGCAAAGATTCACATCGGCGAGCGACAGGCTTACGTTACCACCACCACAACAACAGGGCAGACTACCTCAACCATCGCTGAAGAAGTGCAGTTTGTCGATGTGGGCATTAAGTTAGCGGTAACTCCGACTATCAACGAAGATGGTTTTATCACCATGAAGGTAAAGCCTGAAGTTTCAACTGTCAGTTCTATTCTTATCACTCCGACTAATAACAAGATCCCCATCATTGATACATCGCTTGCAGAAACAACCGTGATGATGAAGGATAACACCACCCTTTTGATCGGAGGCTTGCGTAAAGAAGAAAAACAGGATAGTTATGAGAAGCTTCCTGTAGTAGGAGACCTGCCGATCGTAGGAAAACTTTTTAAATCAGGCAGCAAGAAAGTTGAGCGCACAGAATTGCTGGTAATGATTACGCCGCATATCATCACGGGCAAGAAATTTGATCTTGGCGATGAGCGGGCATTTGGTGATAAAGTAGGGCAGGATGTGCAGCGGTATCAACCTCTTACGCCTGATAAAACGCTTATGCCGCCGGTTCCGGGTTTAAGCAGCGGCATTCAACCAAAGCCTTACCGGGACTATCTTACTTTAAAAGATACCTCGGAAGGAGAACTTATACTAAAGGGACATAAAGAAGATGCCGAATAAGAAAATGATTTTGACGGTATTGCTTGGCATGGCGTTA
>JAGOIJ010000190.1 GCA_017995695.1 Candidatus Omnitrophota bacterium
TGATGGAAGCGTGTTAAATGATGCGGGCGTAGTTCATCGGTAGAACACCAGCTTCCCAAGCTGGATAGGAGGGTTCAATTCCCTTCGCCCGCTCTTTAATTTTATGAAAAGATTTTTACTCGATACTCGATACTTGATACTCAAGACTTTTGCCACAGCATTCCTCATCATATACCTCGCAGGCTGCGCTACTGCCCCTGGAACAAGCAGTAAATCCCCGGCTCCTCCCACAAAGCCAGGAATCGCTCATCGCGTTGAAAAAGGGCAGACGCTATGGGGGATTTCCAAGGCTTATATGATTGACCTGACTACGCTTGCAGACTATAATCATATTTCAGACTCATCACGCATTGAAGTCGGACAGATTATTATTATACCTCAGCAACCGTCAGCTGCATCTTTACAACGCAACTTCAACCTTGATAATTTCATCTGGCCGATAAAAGGAAGAGTACTTGTGTCGTTTGAGCAAATAAACAACCGATTCCTTAACAAGGGTATCAATATCCAAGCAAGCGCCAAACAAGAAGTGCTGGCAGCCCAAAGCGGGATTGCGGCATTCTGTAACGATACTGTTGATGGCTACGGCAAAACTATTATCATTGAGCATGCCGAAAACCTCTTACCGTATATACACGAGTGGCCCACATCCTGATCCGGCCGGGAGAAAATATAGCGAAAGGGGCCATAATCGCAACGATGCCGGCTTCAGCACAAAATAATTTTTTACATTTTGAGATCCGCAAGGGCGCCTTAGCGCAAAATCCTCATTTTTATCTACCTAATTAGCCATGGAATCATGTTACGAACGACTTGCCTATCTTGAACTGCTGGAAAAAAGAGCGCAAGATATTCGTTTAGGATATCGCCAAAATATCGCAATCACCGGCGATGAGCTAACAGGGAAAACATACCTTTTATCAAAATTCATTGCACATTTTTACGATCCGCTTATTGTCATTCTATACCTTGAGATACGCCTCGAGTCGCTTGATACCTTCGCTAAGCGTTTCATCAGTACGCTTCTTTACAACTTTCTTTACAATAAAAACATACCGCTCAAAGAAGATCTCGGATTCCTTATGAATAAATGTTCAGCGTATCTTCCGGTAACAATCGCAAAGATACAACACATCCTTACGGGATTACAAAATCACAAACGCAGCACCATCTTTAACGAGCTGTTACTGCTTTGCGATAGCTTTCACCTTGAAACAGGCAAATACTGCGTGGTCATCTTTGATGAATTTCATAACCTAGAAAGTCTGGGGATCCGCACGCTCTACCGAGAGTGGGCAAAACTTTTGATTACTCAGAAAAAAACCATGTTTATCATTAGCAGCTCGAAAACCTCTAAAACAAAGTCAATCCTTTCCAAGGATTTATCATTACTGTTCGGGAATTTTGAACTGGTCTCGCTTGAGCCTTTTGACATCAAAACAAGCACTAGATACTTGACGCAACGACTAAGCCAAAGCCCTTTTACTGAAGGACTCAAGAATTTCTTGGTCCATTTTACTGGCGGGCACCCCTTTTACCTAAAAATCATCGCTGATGCCATTGCAACAGCAGCACATAAAGATATTGCCTCCGTTATGGAAGAGCTGCTTTTTGAGACTTCGGGCATCCTGAATCAAAAATTTTCCAATTATCTTAAGTGTTTTCTGGACAAACCGCAAAGCAAGGAGTATGTAACCATTCTCTACCACATCTCCTGCGGGCACACAAAAATTAAAGATATTGCCCAGCTTATGCATAAGACAAAGGCTGAGCTTACCCAACGATTAACATTTCTCGTTGAATCTGACGCGATTACCAAGAGCGCGGACTTTTTAAAGATGAACGATCGAGTCTTTGCCTTTTGGATCCGCTTCGTCCACCAAGAAAAATCAAAATCTTTGACCTTTGACTCAAGAAACCAAAAACAATTATTCAAAGATAACATCCAAAGAAATATCGAAGAATTCAGCCAAAGCGCCCTAAGACCCATTAGCGAACGGCTCACCGAAGTTATGTTCCTTTTTGACGATGAGACTATTCAGATTGAGAAAAAGAAACTGCGTCTCAGCCAGTTTAGAGAGATCAAACCGCTGACCTTTAATGATCGCTCATTCAAAGATGGCTTAATCGGCAGATCCGCTGGCAATCTCTGGATTATGGCTTTTAAATCTGACGCCCTCACTGAAGAAGACATAGCTGAATTTGCCAAAGAATGCAAGAAATATCGATGCAAACTCCAACAAAAAATCGTTGTTACGCTAGGAACCATTGATCCCAATGCCCGCTTACGGGCGCTGGAAGAAAAAATCCTAACGTGGGATATTAATAATCTTAATCAAATGCTTGATCTTTTTGCAAAACCGCGGGTGATCGTACATAGCGATTATGCGCTCACCTAAGACTGATAAAGAAAGGTACTGTTAACGTGAAAATCGGCGTCATCTCAGACACCCATATGCCGGATAAAACAATCCCACTGCCCGCCAAGCTGATCGAAGATTTCAAGACGGTGGATATGGTTATACACGCGGGAGATATCACCAGCCTTGCAACCTTAGAATCCTTAAAAACCATCTGTCCCCATCTTAAGGCAGTGCGAGGCAATATGGATGATCCTGAGGTACGCAAACTTTACCCTGAAAAAGACATTATTATTATCGGAAAATTTAGGATTGGCGTTGCGCACGGGTTCGGGCCGCCACAGGGATTACTGACCTACCTTGAACATGCCTTTCAGCATGATCATGTGCACGTCATTATCTTTGGCCACTCCCATAAGGCATTTAATGAAACAAGAAACGGCATCTTATTCTTTAATCCCGGCAGCCCCACGGACAGCGTTTTTGCGCCCTACAAATCTTATGGCATTATAGAAATTAACGACACGATCAAAGCAACGATAGTGAGGCTATAATATGGAGAAACTCTGGGCTCCCTGGAGAATGCGTTATCTCACCCTTCCTGTAAATAAAGGTTGTATTTTTTGCCGTGCGGCAAAAAAACAGGATAAAAAATCGTTTGTTGTCTTTACGACCAAATACTCGTTGGTCCTTTTGAATATTTTCCCTTACAACAACGGACATTGTTTGGT
>JAGOIJ010000031.1 GCA_017995695.1 Candidatus Omnitrophota bacterium
GCACTGGCTCTCTTAGTTACATTAATAAATGGCATAACGCTGGGGCAGGGCCTCTTTCATCGTTTGGCGATGAGATGCTGGCGATGAAAAGCTTCTTCCGTACACTAGGGGTAAATTCATCAGTTGCGGTTCCTATGTATGGGGCAAGTTATTATGTGCGCAATGACCCGAATGGTTTATTCTCTGGCATGTCGCCAACAAATCGGGATATGCTCGCAGACGTTTTAAAAGTTGGTTCGGTTTTAGTTTTGACTCGCGGGCTGGGAGCGCGTCAGAAAGATGATTCATTGGGTATCGCGGCATTGTGGAAAGGGCGAGGCATTGAACTACGTGCGCTTGCCCCTAAAATGGTTCGTTCGTTAGTTTCAAAATCAGGCCTTTATTGGACTGGAACAGGAATTTGGGTTTTTGGGAAAGAAGGTATTCCTCTGGTCAGTGACATACCCTATTTTGGTGATGGATTAAAATGGGTTGGTGGAAAAACCGATAATTTACAAGGCTGGCTTGCAGAGAAAATAGTCACCCCTGTTTTAGGTGTTAACGTAAGCAAGGAAGAATTTCATACCTATTCAAGCTTGGCGTTAGTTGGGTGGGGATTGCTTAGACCAGGTTTTAAGAACATTGATTCGATTTACTCCGAAGCAGTTGGCAAAGTGCCTCCGAAAATCTTATTGTATCGGGTTGCAAGTCAAACAGCCCATATGATGCCCTCGGTAACTATTATGACAGGGTTTATTCCAACTATTCAGGATCTCATTGCTCGACATCCCCATAATGCTGTTTCAAGATTTTTAGGAAAGTGGGTCTTTGATAGCGTGTCGTTAAGCCAGTTACGTTCAGATGTCATTGCCGGTCTTCAGAAGCAATTGCAAGTTCCCGGGGTAAATAAGCAAGAAATTGAAAAACGAATCACAGAAATACAAGGTATGAGTGATTCAAAGTTTAGGTTGTTCATGAGTTTAAGCACGAGCGCAAATAGTGTAGAGGAGGCTTTTAAGTTTGGCGTTTCTATGTATTTTATTGGTCCCTTGTTGCATCCTGGCTTGATGAAAGTTCCTATTATGGGCTCATTGCAGGAATTCATGAGTGTTAAGATGGGAGATCGTTTAGTCGGGGCGGGGACAATCCCAGTTTTACGCAATACCGCAAAAAAAGGTGTTACTTCGAGACTTCTTGGTTTGTTGGGGCGAGGTCAAGATTTTGTCTTTGAGGAGTATTTCCGAGAAATGGTTTCAACACGTTTCTTTATTCAGCCAGTTTTTATGGCGGCAGGATTAACGCGTACAAGTTTGTTTGGAACAGAAGAAACTAAGAAAACAGGTGAGATCCCTTCCATAGCTACTGAAGAAGGGCAGAAGAAACGAGCCCGCTTAGAAGGTTTTATGGAGTGGTTCCAAGAGGCGTTTGATAATTGGCGTGGTGGTAAGTATTCGGCTAAGTTTGTGGATCCGACAACAATGTATGATTGGGTGAGTAAGAATAATTATGAAGGATCTGGTAATTTAGTTAGTCGTTTACGTCAGGCAGTAAATAAGCAAGAGCAAATTTTCTGGAATCCTGCAGCAAATGGAGGAGCAGGTGCATTTGAAGCAGCCTCGCAGGCTGATGCGGATGATTACATGCAAATGTTGCAAGATAAGGGTTGGATTGATGCATTAGGAAGACGTACCTTTGATGGCATGAAGGTATTACGGACAGGCCAACAATTACAAAGTTTTGGTATGGCGCCGGTGTTTGCTGCTGATGGAGCACGAGGCATGAGCCAGGCGCAGGCGCAACAGGCAGTTGATAATCGCGTGCAAGAATTAACACAGTCAGGCACTACTCCTGTAGTGTGGGGTCGGACCACTGATGGCCAGCGTATTGCTAATAGGCAGGAATATCAGCAAGCAGTTGCCGCAGGCCGGAAGATAGATTACGTACATTTTGAATATACTGATCCTCGCGCAGCACAAACCTTAGGTCGAAATGGCCTTGGCTATACTGGTATTGGTAGGAATGGTGAGCGGGTGACTGTATTGGTTTATAATGGTGATAAAAGAGTGCGTTTGCATGAATTGGGGGAGATGCGCGTTACTCGACAGCAACAGTTAATGCAAGCCGGAAGATTAATGCCGAGTTCTCACGTAATGCGCGATACATTGCGTACTATGGCTGCTCACGATGTGGTTGATTCAGTGTTAGGTTATAAGGGGCAATGGAAGCCAGATGTCCGGGTGTCCGGTAATCCTATTGAGGGTAGCGGCTCACTTGAAATTCCTCACGGGGATCCCTCTGTGGTTGAGATTGTTAATCACGGAAGTATGGCTGCACAAGGCAATAGTTTTGTTGATCCTTCTTTGGTCAGAGTAAATAATAGAGGAAGAATTATTAGTGAGGGTAACTCCCGTATAATCAATAGCAAGGTTGACATCGAGGTAGATGAAGGCGAAACGCTTGTTTTAGGTGGGAGTGAAGATGTGGTAAATCAAGATTTGCGGATAGTCGCTGGTTTTGCCAGTGATGGCGCTGTAGATCAGCAGGGTGGTGCTGGAGCAGTCGAGTTACCACAAGTTGAGGCGCCAACAATCCGTAGCGCTGCAGCAGTAGCTCAAGAAGCATTCGGTAAACAAAGGCAAAAAGTTCAGGAGGGAATCCATGCTTTAGAGAATCGCTTGCTTGGCAGGGGCGAGCAGCAGAGCGGTGGATTACGCAAAGAGATAGCTCGTCGCAGAGAGGTGTTGCGTTCTTATGATGACTTTATTAGTGGCATTGATGAACAGAGCGCAGGTATGCATATGGTTGAATGGGCGATGGCGCATCCTGAGTTTTTTGATACCGAGGTCCAGGAAGCAGTGCGTTTTAAGCCTGAAGATTTTAAAGGGGTGAAGCCGAGCGAAATCCGGGAATCAAAGCTTTTAGATATTACTGCCAGTGGTTTAGGTCATGGTCCATTGTCGCGTAAAGAAAAAAATAAATTAGCAAGTTTTGTAAGCCAGAGGAGCGAGTCGTCAAGTTGGTGGAAGCGGCTGAGTCGTTCAGTACAGGATGAAAGTCATGCTACAGCTGTGGCAAAAAGATTTTTTGCAATGGCTAGCGGTAGCCGTGGGATCAGCCAAGAACTTGCTTTGGATTTAATTGATACATTCGAACAAAGGCTTGGCAAAACACAAGCGGATGCATTAAGGGCGCGGGTGCAATCTGTGCGTGGTTATAGTCAAAAAGAACTTTTAGGCATAATCCGTCCTATCCAACAGTTGATGCTTGACGATGCGCGAGACAGTGTAGATACTAGAGCTTTGACGTTAGATGGTAAACCCATGGATTTGCCCAACGTCATGATTGTCGATGGCGATACGTTGCGTGATGATCGCGGCACAAAAGTTTCTGCGCAAGCCCAGAGGGATGGTATCAAAGTTTCCGATGAGATGGGGCACATGTATCCAGTGGGGGATGATGGCAGGACAGTTATTAAGCATGATTTGGTGACTGTATTTAATCTGTGGCTCGGCAAACACGAATTTTACCATCCATTTCTGGCACAATTAGCTAATGAGCAGGGTTTTGTGGATTTGGCAAAAGTAGAGAAATTGCCTGACGGCATGCGTCAAAGAGTTAAGGGTATGTTACAAAAAATTTCTGCATTAAGCGGTGTGCCGATTGAGCAGTTAGATATGAGCCAAAAAGAACGCGATACAAACGAATTGCTGGACCGAGTTCTTAGCACCATGGATACCCTCGAAGCGATTAACAGCGATCCTTCTTTGATCAAGATGGATGGTAGCGAATACGCTGATCGACCTGAATACGGTGGATTCTTCCGGTATTTGCATAGTTCATTACCTCAGCGTTGGTGGGAATCAGCATACAATCGCTTGCTTGGAGGCAAACTGGGAGAATACACCCCTCGAGTAAAGTCCTTAGTGCGCCGTGCTAGTAGGTTAAGTGATGAAGAGTTCTTAGAGTCGATTTACCGTAATGATCCAGGATTCAAACAAAATATAAAGCGCGGAGTCGCTACTTCAGCCTTTTCTAACGCCGATACACTTCTTGATGAATTATTGAGGCAAGTAAGGCAAGGCAAGGTAGATATGGTTGAACTTTCAGAGGAAGAGGCATGGGCGAAAGGGCAACAGGATGCAGCAGTGTATACAAGATTCACTGCTAACGGAACAGAAAAACCCGGCGACCGCAGATTTTTCTTAGTAGAAGGTTTACCGGTTGGGAAAAAGATCGTAGCAATTGCCCATGATGGAACACACAAGTTAATTGATGTAAGGGAAGATCGGGAAGTAGGGTTCCTTGAGAAAGAATACGCTGAATTTACAGCATTAGTGAGAAGCAAAGGAACACAGAGTTTGCAACAGTATCTAAATATTATAGCTCTTCTAAAGATGAATGCGTATGATAACAGACTTAGGGATTTGGTGCAGGGTACATTGGAAACACTGACGGGCAAGCGACAAGATTTACCGGCAGAGAAATTTGCTAGCCATTTAAAAAACATTATTGGTGTTATTATTAGTCCAGATAGGTCGCGACACTTGAGCCAGGAGGATAACGAGGAAGTTGTTGCTACGATGCAATCTATTATCGCGCAGATTGAGAGTGGCGCGGTTGAAGTCGATGAAGTATTCTTGCAAGAAATGTTGCAAAAGATTGAAGACGGCGACTCCGCATATCAGATGAGCAAGACAACGTTTGGCGTTGCGCAAGAAATCATGGGTGATGTGGCGCCAGCAATTTTCTTGAGGGATGCTCGTCAGACCGCGTATAGTACGGGTTTGATCTCAAGAGAAGCCGCGTTATTATCCGAAGAATTATTTAATCCAAGAAACAGTGAGATACTTGACTGGTTGGAGCAATTCTATGAGAATATCGGTTGGGATTTGAGAGTTCTTAGGACCAGAATTCCGGCACAAGCTTTTTCCTCACCGCTTACCAATGATGGCGTGCTTCCAGAGATAGCTCCTCGTGCGCCGCCGCAAGGCCCTGTTGCTTCGAGTCCTTCAACCAGCCGCATTGCTAAGATAGCTACAGCTGCAACTGCTTTCCTTATGTATAGTTTGCCTGCCCGCGCATTTGAATTTATTGCTAATCCCGACGGAAGCGCGCGTTATATTGTTGAAAAAGGCGATACCTATGGCCATATCGCTTTAGATTGGTTAAAGAGAATGGGTGAGAAAGCGCTTGGCGCTGATGGTCGATTCTCTTGGCCAAAGCAGATCCAGCCGGCAATTGATAAGATACAGGAGCTTAATCCAGGCGAGGTTGCCAATATCGATCTGATTATGCCTGACCAGCAACTCGATGTTATCAATGCCGCTGAAAAGATTGTGACAACGCCAACAGTTCCTGCAGCGCCGGCGCAGACAGTAGCTGATGCAGCAGTCAATAATGCCCCGGTGCTTGATCCGTCTTCTATTATGTATCCTCCGTCGCCCTTAGAGACGCCGGGAGCAAATACACCTTCTCTGGGAGCTGATCCTTCTGTGGCGTTTAACACAGGCGTTACGCCAACAGACGTTGCCGCCAATACCGGTAGTTTGTCTTCCTCAAATACGCCTTGGGAAACGTTCAAGGATAATGTGGATCGCATCGCAACCGATGCCATGCAGTGGGCGGGGAATCATCCGAATGCAACACTCGCTATTGGCGTCGTGTTAGCTGTGGCAGCCGCAGGCGCGTTGGCATATTACCTTTATAGAAGGGCAAAGGCTCACCCTGCGATTGTGGCACGGCAGCCAAAAGAAGTAGTGGGTGGTGGCGCAGAAGCTCCAGCTGCTGTTGTGGAACCGGCTGTTATCCCTGCGCCTGCAGAGCCAGTTACGCCAGCAATCGAGCCAGCAGCTTCCGAGGTTATTGATATTCAAGCTCAAGATACCGACGCTGAAGCAGCAGCTAAGATTGCTCAAGCCATCGTTGCCCAGCGACAGCAGATTGCCAAAGAAGCTGCCGAAGAACTCGCTGACCAGGAAGCAATGCAACAAGCGTTGGTTGCAGAACATGAAACATTATTGCGCAAGGCCCCTGTTGCAGCCCGTCAAGCATTAGAAAGAATTCAGCAGGCAACTTCCCGAGAGCAGGTTATAAATGCGCATAAGGCAGCAACTGACGCCGTGCATGGTAAACTTGGTCAAGGCCTCTCTAAGAAAGAGAAAGAAAATCTCCTTAACGTTATCAGCAGAGCGCGCGACACTGCTTTGTTACGGATTCGCGCAAAAGCAGAAGGTGTATTGACACCAGCGCAAGAAGCGGCGCGTAACAAAGTAATCTATCAGGTGATAGATATTGCTCGGGCATTGCAGGCAGCTGAAACAGCGGCCGATATCAAAGAGCTTGGTGATTTACAGAAACAGGCAAATGATTTGATAGAGCAGGCCTATAGTGAAGGAAAGATTGATGCTGCTACAAAGAAAACATTGTTAGATTTAGTACGAAAAGAAAAGCGAGAAAAGCAAGAAACTCTTGAACAACAAGCTAAAGCTAGCAAGGCAACTGCTCCTCAAGAAGCAATAGCTATTCCAGAGGTAAATGTTGTTGCGCCGCAGGAGGATACAGAAGGCCAGGCCAGATTAGCTAAAGCGCAGGAGAAGCGCGCAAAGAAGGCAGCTGATGTAGAAGAAAAGGAAAGAGCAGCGCAAGAGGCGCAAGCTGCTGCAGAGAAAGCCGATCAACAATTAAATCTTAAGGCAGATCAGCGAGATGATGTTGCAAAGGCAGTAAAACAATTGCATATGATCAATCCTGCTGTCGTTAATGATGATAATCGACAGCAATTAATTAATGAGACTGAAGAGCTTTATAGCCAAGCATTGCAGGTTATTGCTCAAGCCCAAGCATTGTCAGGCGATGAAAAAGATCTTTTGGCGCGCGAGGCATGGGATGCGAAAGAGCAAGCCATGCAGAGAATTAATAAGGTAACGACTCGTTATGTCAGTCAGCCGCGTGAAGAAGATACGGCAACAGTTTCTACGGGTTCTGGGAATGGCGGTGTATCAGCTACGCAGATTAGAAAAGCTATTAAAGGTTTGGCGTCGCTTGATGCAGCTGCGCTTGAAAAAGAAAAAGAGCGTATCCAAGGTATTATCTTTGCATCAGATCTACCCGATGATGACGTCCGGTTAAAATTGGCTGACCAGTTGGATCGCGCAGTGGAAGTGGCTCGTCAGAACATCGCGCAGCAAGAACAAGAAAAAGCAAGACAAGCGCAAGAAGAAGCAGATGCGTTAAAGCAGAAACAGGAACAGGCTGCACGCGATGAGGCACGGCTTGCAAAAGAAATTGCCAGAGAAGAGCGTCAGCAACAGCGTGAGGAGCAAGCATTAGAGCAGCTTGAGGGCGATATCGAAAGAGAAGATAATCCTTTATTAGGGCGTTTGCCAGAGAACCAAGGTGAAGCGTTGAAGGCATTACGCGATTCGCTTGCGCATCCGGAACCAGTGGCGCCGCCTGTTGCGCCGGCTGTTGTTGCTCCCGAGCCAGCAGCTCCTATAGTTACGCCAGCGCCAGCGCCAGCTCGTCAGGAACCCGTAAGTACGTCCCAAGAACTGTCCGATGAACTTGTTGATGCACTTATAAAAGAAGCAAATAGAAAATCTAAGGCTCAGCCTGTTGTTGAAACTCCGCAGGTTGCGCAACCGATCAAGCAGACTTACATTCAGAAGGTCAGGGGAGCTTGGGATAGATTCTTTGGCAGACGTAAAGCCTCGAGCAGCGATTCTTCAGGCAATCAGGCTTCTTCGCCGGTGACGGATGATAGTAGCGCATTACTGGCTAAATTGCAAGATACGTACTCGCGTGAGCCAGAGATTAGGCAGGCAAAAATTGATACCGCGGAAGATTTTATGCAGCAGGCAAAGGACCTTGAAAGAGTGCTGCGGCAGCGCGATGAGCTCTTGTCGCAGATTACGACACTCACGGTGCCTTTGGCGGTGCGTCGCCAGGTGGGCGATGTACTTCAGAATGCATTCGCTAGTATTGCGGCAGCGCGGGATAAGGGAGATTTGCATGCAATCGCAGTAATTGGCACGCAGACTACAGAACAGCTGTATCAGTGGCGCAAGGACCGCACCAATCTTGCGCGCGCCATCCTGGTTTCTTCATTGACCGAGGGCGGAGAGTTGCGCGATATCGATATAGGAGGGAATAAAACCGGTCCCATCAGCAGCTTGCTGGAATTATTTATGAGCACCCAAGAACAGGCTATCTTAAACAAGACACAAGCATCAATCGATGTGTATGTTGTAGCGCTTGAACGCGCACTCAATGTTGTGAATATGTCCAATGCGCTGCCGGTCATGGCAGTTGGCGACTATTTGACATTGGATGCGCAGGCATTAGGGCTTTTGGAGCAGGCAGGTGAGAAGGACCAATTGCCACAGGAAACAATGCCTTCTATGCCCGCCTTACCTTTAAATAGCAGTGCTAATGGCAGCAATGGTGTGGGTAGCAATGGCACAGGAACAGGCACAGGCTCAAGTCCAGCAGGTAATGGCAATGGTATTGGCGGGAACCTACGCATCGAACAAATCAAGCCTCCACTTGATTTGAATGTCGGCGCAGTCGTTGGCGGATTATTCTCTATAAAGAATATGCTCTTAAATGTCTTACATTACGGCTCCACTGCCACGGGAGGTCCATCTGTCCGAGGGCCTGGCGGCGTCAACATGGCGGCTGCGAATCTCCCATTCGCAGGTCGTGGTTCCAGACAAGCGGGAGAAAAAGCTATTGCAGATACAGCGTCCAGTGCTATTACGGGAGCTGGGTCTGAACCAAGCAAGATAGTAGCTGAAGTAAACCAGAAGAGCAAGGGTGCTCAAGGAACAACTGGTAACGCAAGCACAAGCGAACAAGGTCTGCCTGCAGAGCACAATGCAGGAAGAGGTGTAGGTTCCCTTTATATAGGTAAGGGTAAAACCGGTGGCGCACAAGGTGCGTCTATAGAGGTTCCACAGGAAATTATCGCGCCGAATAAATTCGGTGCATTAGTTACAAACCGTCTTCATATAACCGCAGTAAGTCCTGTCGAAACCATAGGTGCCCGCGGTCCGCCTGCAAAGGCCTCTCGCGTATCAAGTCCGATCAGCTTTAAAGAATTCGTTCAGTTTACGAATTTCCCGCTGTATACGATTTCCCGTATTTCTCATGCGATTGCACGCGCCATATTCAGCACTCCAGAAGAGCGTGCGCTCAATCGCGAAATTAAACTCTTAAAAGCTTCCTTTGGCAAGGTTGACGAAGATGCAATTCGTCAGCGCCGCGCCGCTATTGTCGCTGCAGAGAAAATCAAAGATTCCAAGAAAAATTCATCTTCCCCGATACTTATTAATAAGGGCGTTCGGCAGCAGCCCTCCTCCAGGGATCTGACCCCTGTTGTTGGCGCCCTTATTACTTCTATCTTAACAATTTCAAATACTTTGGGCCGTGCAGCACTAGCCCTCCTCCAGGGACTGACCCCTAGTCTCATGGCCCGTAATTTATTCACCGAGCTGCAAAATCCTTCCGTGGCAGGAAGATTTGCGGCACATAAGAAGGGCTCTGTTGTGCGAGCCCTCCTCCAGGGAACTGACCCCTCGTCTCGGGGCCCTTCTTATACTACTATTAATGAAAGCAGAGGTGCATCATGGTTAAACTTAATTTATCAGAAATTGAATTTGATCATCTCGTTGAATTCAGCAAAGATAAGACCGTATTTGCAGCAGCCCGCCAGAACGGCAATGGCTATATGCGCATCTTCCTCTACTTTGAGGCAGATGGCAATGTCTATACGCGCAATGGCCGCGCCGAAAGCTGGGAAGAACTCATTGGCGATGATGCTCGCGTCATCACCGATAAGATTTGCGCAGCGCGCCACAACCACATCCCAGTCTACAAGATCAACGGAAGCCACAACTAATGAGGTGGCGAGTAGCCCGTTAGGGGAGACGCTGTTTGCCGGAAGCGCTGATCCGGTGATTCAGCGTGAAGAGTTCATCGCAAAGTTCCTGGCTATTATGATAACGCATATCAATGAGCTTATGCCTTTACAGGTGGTTATGGAAGAAGGCTCACAAGAGTTGGCCGAAAGAATGAATGCACTCTTTACCTCTTTGCGGGCGAATACGTTTCAGAATTTAAGTGATCGCGTGGAAGCGATTCTTGAAGAGGTTAATCTTGAGGTTCCGCGTGAGGATCTTGAAGAGATCATGGTTGAAAATGTTTTATCATTACTCAATGCGGCAGGAAGAGCTTTATCTCGAAAGCAGTATAAGGAATTTCATAATACGCTTGAGCGCATGCGTGTAATCAGGCGTGCTGCAGATGCGCGTCGTGAGTACGTGGTGATGGAGGTGCTTGAAATAACAGAGTCTTTTGTAGGGGATCTGCCGCATAGTGTCGTGGAATACGGAAATCTTCTGCAGGCATTGGCAGCAGCCAAAGCAGTGGCTTATCCTTATAACGAAGAGCGTATGGTTGGCGAGGTGAGGCGTATTGCGCAGCGCTATAATCTCTCTGACGGGCAGGAGGTAATTCTGTATGAAGCAAGCATGCTGGAAGTGCCGCGGTTAGTTGAGTCCCGCTTGAGAAATCAGGAAGGGTCTTCGCCCATAGATCAGCGAAACCTTGGCGCGGCAGTGACGACAGTCAGCCGCGTTTCTTCACCCATCGATGCTTTGACCTCGGTGCAGTTCCGTGATGAGATTATTCCGCAGCTGATTACGCGTGATACCTCTGATCTTAATAGGCCGTTAATGCGCTTACTTAAGGAAGCATATCCACTGCAGCTTCGTCCTAAGGATTCTTTAACCATTGAAGAACAAGCCCAGCTTGTTGCGTTAACTGAAGATATCGACCAATTAATTAATGTTGTGAATGCCGATCCACGCTTTACCCCGCACATTGGTGAGGGTAAAGCCTTGGCGGTTGAGCAGACTCCTAATCTTGAGTATTATCGCCAACAGGCCCGTGAATTGGTTCGCCAAGGTAGAGTTGCTTTCTTGCTGCTCTTTGGCGGCATGGCGACACGCCTCGGGCTCGGTTCTATGTACCCGATTGATCTGGTGGAAGTAACTAAGTTCCTTTTGAATATGGATAATACGTTAAGTTATGCCGAAGGCAAGCGTATCCAAGAAGCCTTTGGTGAATTCCTCGTTCCGCTTAAAGAGCGTGTTGAGCAACAGCTGGGTTCGGATGCGGTTGATCGCTTGATTGAGGATCGGGCCGCAGGATTCCGTGAGAAAATCCGTATTCCTTTTAATGAGCACCGCAGCGGATTTAAGAGCCGCACCATGGGCCAGCGTCATAATCTTGCTTTCGCGCAAGCGATCCGTGAACTCTTTTCCGATGAAATACTCCAATTAACACCAACCATCGTGGTGCCTAATCACAGCATAATTGACCAGACTATTGATGATTATTTGAAAAACAAGCTTCGTTACGGTCTTGGCCGTTCTACCTTCTTTATGGATGCGCCGTTGTGCTGGCCATATGATTTAGTTGAAGTGGCAAGCGGCAGAGATAAGCGGATAGTCGCCGTCACTAACCAGGCGGTACCTCCGGCATTAAAGGCGTCACCTAACCATAGTTATGTTATGTATCAGCTTGGGTTCAGGGGCGAGGCATATACTATTAGCGATGGCGAGCGTAGCTACGTGCACGATCCGCTTATCTCCAATTTAGCGAATCATCAGGTTGATCTTTTTGTTACCCGCCGTATAAATGACCTTGAATTGTGGGACACCAATCCTGAAACCGTGCTTAGCATTGATCAGATTGCTGCTGCCCTTTATTTGCGCGAGCAAGGCGCACAGATGATTTCCGAGGTTCTTATTAACGACGGCAAGCAAAAAGGCGGCCTCTTGCTGCGCGCACCCGGCATGCACGAAGATGATTCTTATTTGTTTGAAGGTTTAAGCGGTCAGACGCGCCTGTGGCAAAGCGCCATTACTTCGGCCAATGAAGCGGTTAATGTTGCCACCAACGGAGAACGCCGCGGCGTCTTTTACAATCGTTTTAATCAGATTATGTTTACCAAAGCTTTGCAGGAACAGATTTTTTCTGTTGACCCTCGCGATTTAGGTATCGCTACCAAAGTGCGCTTGCGTCCGGGCGGTTTGCAGCTTGAAACGCCGTTTGGCGAGTTCTCTTACGTTATGCGTCATAGAGGCATCTATCGTGAAGGCGCCTTGATCAAGGATTGCAAGGCGTTTAATAACCTGACTCTTGCCTTAGAGATGGCTGGTTATCAAGATGCCGCCTCCAGTCCAATACGCGAACAGAAGGCTGTTGGCGCTTTGGTGGTTGCGCGCACGAGTTCGTCACCGATCAGCGAGCAAGAGAGAAATAGTATTAATAAGGCGCTTTCATCTCTTAATAGCGAAATAGAAGGTATTGATTTCCACCATTTAGCCGCATTTATAGGTTCGCTCTATGATAGGATTATAAATGCGGATAATCCGCAGCCTTTGCAGCGGCGGGATCTTATTTTACGCCAGGTCGGCCACCTGTGGGTTGAGGATTTCGGCTTGCCTACGCTATTCTTCATGAGTTGGGAAGCGCCTGAATTGGTGGCTCAATTGATAAATATAACATATTTTGCAGAAGGAAGATTAAGAGAGACAGGCGGGGATGCCATTCTTCGTTACATCGCAGACTGGCGTTCAGATGACGTGCCTCCTCCTTCAGGCGAGATCACGCCATTCCGAAAGAAATCATCTTCGCCCACTAGCAGCGATTATAGCTGGGTGCAGGATCTTGACCAGATTGCCTATAGCAACGCCATGCGTTTGTTTGGATTTGATCAGGAAACCGTCAATAGACTCCTGGAAATAGATGTGCGTTTTGTGCGCGGCCCACCTGAAGTAGGCGTCGCCAAGTTTACTGATGCAGAAGGCATCACCTATATTACTGTTCCCCAGCTTGCGCTCTTGGATGAATCACGCGATGCGGTGCGTTCTATCGTCGCAGAGATTCTCGCCTCGACCCCCCGTAACAAGTTTATCAATATTCCCCTTGGAATCTTAAGTTTTATTGGCGTGAGTATGTTTGTTATTGCCCGCGCGACCTTAGTTCCTGAAAGCGGAGAAATCTCTGACTTTATACGTACGGTGATCTACTCGACCGAGCTTGCATTTAATGTTTCTTTTGGCTATTTCTTGTGGGTAACGTATCCGCTCTATGCGTATCTCATTAAATTTATTGATACAAAAATTCCGGGCAACAACAGGCATCTTAATTTCAGTGCTTTTATGATGTTCGCTACCTTGGCCGGTGTTTTTGAGGCAGAAGCTTCAATGGGCGGAGGCCTTGAAATGCCGGTCTTGTTTGCGGTTGTCATGCTTAATATAACTAAGCTTATCGAAGGCGTAAAAGCCGGAGTATCTTCTTTTAAACAATCCCTCTTTTTTAACCCGGTGGTTGCCGGAGCTGCGTTGACCGTGATCGCGTTTTTGAATTACAGTATTATTCATGGCTATGTTAAACCTATGAAAGATAGCTTTGTCGCGCAATTGGTCGCCAATCAGTTTAATGATTTTCTTGCCGTGCCGTTATTTATCATTGCTACGCCCTTCTTTATGGTGCTCGGGCAGGCGCTCATGCATGCGGTTAAGGTTGTAGCGCAGAATATTCGCAGCGATGATCCGGCAGATCAACGTTTATATGTCGATTATAATGCAAACGCTACAAGGATTTACGGCAGCAATAAAGCCATGGCGCTTGCCGGGGCATTCTGGGCAACGTGGTTAACCGTGCAATGCGAGGTGCTGGGGATTACCTCGACGCCTGATTTCTGGGATGCGGTTTCCTACTATGCGGGCGGTTTCATCTTTGTTCTCGCTATGTATTTATGTGCTGGTCAGATATCAGTAAGCAGCCAAGCCCGATATAATGAACAGCGTGATTCTAGCAGCAGCCCTGTGGGGGCTGTGGTGCGCGGATTGTCAAGATTTTGGTCTGTAGCAGTGCGTAGTATTATTGCAACCATTGGCCGTTCGTGGGTCATTGTGAAGGCGCGCCAGATAGCTATGGAGGCAGATAGAATGGAAGCGCAAGACGCCCTGGCGCTGGGTATTGGTTTGGCGGAGCTGAAGCGTTTTGATGATGCGCTCCGGGCTTTTGATGAGAGCTTAAGAATCGTGCCGACTGCCCGGGCGTATCGCGAAAAGGGAGCCACGCTCATGCTTATGGGTAACGGAGGCACGGATGGCGATATTTACCGGGCCGCCATAGATGCTTTCACTCAAAGCCTTGCGCTTGATTCCATGGGTGCGGTTTCGTTCATTAATCGAGGTAATTGTTGGCATCAATTAAGCCAGCACGCAAGACACGCAAAGA
>JAGOIJ010000191.1 GCA_017995695.1 Candidatus Omnitrophota bacterium
GAATTAGAGCGGTCTCCCAAAGCTACGCTCACCGGTTATGTGCGCGATGGCCAGGGAGGGCCTATTGCGAACGCCGTTGTCGAAGTAAGGATGTGGGAAGACTACGCTTTTACAGGAGTATCTACCACCACTGATGCTTCAGGTCACTATAGCATTACGGTGCTCGCTGCGCAGGCTCTTTTTGCCGATATACCGGGTTATTATAACCGGGTCCGCGTTGCCACAACGGTACCCGTGCCCTACTGTTGTAATGAAACAATCTGGCAACCCATTGCAACCGGGCCGCACTCTGTTGGGCCAGCTTACGCAGGCGCAATCATTGAAAGAGATTTTAATTTAACCTCCAGTCCGACGGTGCGTTGCGGGGATGTGCATGGAAGCATTAGCGATGAGATCTCCTCTGGCGGGGTGGCCGGAGCAACGGTGAAGATCGGCACTTTCTCAATGGTGTCTCAAGACGGAAATTATGCTTTCAAATGCCCTGATCCCGGTTTTTGCCGTATCCCCGCGCTTGCCCAGGTTGTGAATGTGACTGCTGCCAACTACTATCCTTTTCATAGCACGACCAGCTCGTTTTATACTCCAAAGCCACTTACCATACTTGAGAATCAGGATCAAGTTTACAATGTGCGCATATTGCCTATCGGAAGCGGGGCTATCCAGGGAAGAGTGGTGAGCGCAGGCACTACCAATCCTATTTCCGGAGCAAAGGTGCATCTGGACTATTATTCAGACGGGACAGACAAAACTGTTGATTCAACATCCCAGGGAGGATTCTCCTTTGAGGCAAGGGAATCCTGGCCTCCGCCGACGATTATCGGCAATACTAATTATAAGCAGACCGTGCGAAAGCACAAGATAACTATCACCCATCCCAATTTTGAATCTGCGACCAGAACAGGTATTACTTTGACAGCAGGCGAAGAGAAAGATTTGGGAGATATTGAATTGATGGGTCGGGGGGGCATGTAAGGGGATGAGGAGGGCCTTTTCGTTATTCGAGTTAGTGGTGGTTATTATTATCATCGGTATTGGTATTGCGATGTTCTATTCTACCCTTTTAACCAATTGGGCTGCTTATGAAAAAAGAGTGAGCGATATAGATCTGCAGATGGAGGGAGACAGGATTGTGGAGTTTATCTCTAATGACGCAAAGAGCGCCCGGGAAATACGCGTTACCCCTGACGGTAAGCAAGTAACGTTGTGTTATTCATCCGATTGCGCTACCGCAACAATTTTTCGCATAACAGGCGCTGATCGGGTAGAGCGTTCAACCGACGGGGGGGCAACCTATACAGAGATATCCCGGTATCTTAATACTAACCGTTCAATATTCAGCATGGTTGGTAATCGCCTTAATCGCCTTGAGGTGAATTTATTATTACGAGATATAGTTTTCGGCGAAACAGTAAATCTTACGGTCACCACGCAGATTTTTCCGCGCAACCTCCAATGAACAAAAAAGGATTTATTCTTCTTGCCGCAGTTTTTTTGGTGTTATTTCTTGGGATATTCTTAAGTCTGGCTTTATTTAGGGCGGATTTACAAATGGCATTAATGAATACGAGGCAGGCTTCTTCGCAAGCCTTCTATGCTGCCGAGGCAGGCGTTAATCGAGCTATCAATGAATTACGCAGCGATGCGCATTGGCCGAATACTCCTGATGGCATTGGCTTTGCGAATGTAAAATTAGATGTGACGCGTAACTCAATGACTCCGGAAGATATAGGTTTTTTTAGCGTGCGCGTGACTGATCCCCAGGATGGGACCCGATGGATATTTTCTACGGGTCAGGATATTAAACGAGAGGTAACGCGTGTATTAAATGTAACCATAGCTATGATCAACCCAGGTAATTTTTTTATTTCGTCGTTATCGAATCTTACCATAGGAAGCGGCGCTACTATTAATGGCGATTTGTATTCCCGGGATGTTATTTTTGATGTTAACCAGTTCCTTCCAGAGTCACAACGAAAGATCACCGTCAATGCTAATGTAAGTTACACCCGTAGCGTTATTGGGGTTGATAATCCGGATGTTCTTTTACAAAACGAACCAATAAAAACTAATCCTATTACCTATACCGGACTTGATTCAAACCGATATGAGTCTTTAGCCAGGTCTAACGGAAGATTTATTGAGGGAAACTTTAATTACGCAGGCGATTTAAGCAAAGAAGCGTTGCAGGCAAACAATGGCGTGGTGTATGCGACAGGAGATATACATATTTCAGGGGATATCCTTGAGTCAGTGCATATCGTTGCTAAGGGAAATATCTATATAGACGGTCAGTTGGTTGCTCGGCCAACAGGAGATGAGGTGCCGCAATTAGGGTTATCTGCGGGCAATGACGTGATCATTCCGTCTTCTGCCCCTAATGATTTAACGATTGAGGCTTTTGTTTTCGCCGATGGAGGCGTACTGAAAGCTGAACATGCGGCAGCCCAAAAAGGGACGTTAACCATTAAAGGTTCGATATCCGTGCGCGGCAATGAAACCGTGAATACCGCTGTCAATTTGAATGCCTATGGAAATCGAATCTATGATTTCAATAGCGCATTTGCCAACAATATGCAGATTCCTTTCATGCATTCATTTGTCAGCATATTAAATTGGCAGGAAACAACCGGCAAAGAGAGCCCTTTGAATATAGAGTAAAGCAAAGCTTCTGTCGCATGGGAAAAAAAGAGTCGTTGTTGCTGTGGATATTAGGAATTATACTTTCCTTCGAAATGCTGGTGTTATCATCCCTGGTGTATTTTGCGACCCTACCTTTCTTCCTGCTTCTCTTTATTGTTTTACTGAAAATGCTTTCGCTGTTTCTTATCGGATTTATTGTTTTGTTCTTGTTTCTTACGCTTCTGGGCAAAAAGCCAGAAGAGATGATTAAGTCATGGCTGCAGAATGCCAGGGAGTCAATGCGGTTTTTGGGCAGTTCATTTGCACTGGTGGCTGTCGCATTTCCTGTTTGTGTTATGGGGGGCGCGCTGGTTGTCTTCTTGTTAAAGAAAATGTTTGCCATGCCTTTTCTTGCAACGACCGTAAATACTATGCAGCTGTGGAT
>JAGOIJ010000032.1 GCA_017995695.1 Candidatus Omnitrophota bacterium
ATCAGCCCTGGTATGCATTGCATCAGAAATTAAGATATCGCTGTTTAAGAGTTTACCATGCTTATGCTCATAGCGCATGACCCACGCATTGATACAGAGGGTTATAATCATAATGATAAAGTTGAAAGCGTCAATCTGGGGGATGACTGGTTTAAAGATGCGCAGTATGCCTTCCTTGGCCAGATTAATAGCGACAAAAAACAAAAGCATAGCGATAAAGAGCGAGAAAAAAGTTTCGTATTTCTTATGACCATAAGGATGGTCTTTGTCAACCGGTTGGCAGGCAAAATGGATTCCGATCAAACCGACTATATTCGATGCCCCATCAGATAGTGAGTGAAAACCATCCGCAGTCATACTGCCGCAGCGGGAAGCGATGCCATAGATAATCTTTGCCAGCGCAACAGCCCAGTTAAGGGCAAGCACAAACAAAAGTATTTTTTTAATACGCCGATAATGTTCTTGCATGGCCATGTTCATACTTGCATTATAACGCTTTTCGCTTGTAAAGCCAAATCTTTTTGGTAAAATAGAACCTGTAACTAGCTGAAGGAGAAAAAGTTATGGTCGAGTTTAGTGTCGTAGCGATAAAAAAACCTGAAGCCATTAATTGTATTGTGGGGCAAAGCCATTTTATTAAAACCGTTGAGGATTTATATGAAGTTTTAGTCAACAACGTTGCTGGGATACAGTTTGGTTTAGCGTTCTGTGAATCTTCCGGGGCATGCAAAATTAGGTCAGAGGGGACCGATGCGCAACTTAAGAAGTTAGCTGAAGAAAACGCACTTGCCATTGGCGCAGGGCACAGTTTTATTATTTTCTTAGGCAACAATGCTTATCCTATTAATGTGTTGAATGCTATTAAGCAAATTCCGGAAGTGTGTACTATTTTTTGCGCTACTGCCAATCCTGTGGAAATAATAATAGCTGAAACAAAATCAGGAAGAGGGATTATGGGTGTTATTGATGGAGTAAAACCTGTTGGTATAGAAGAGGATAAAGATATCTCCTGGCGTAAAAGTTTTTTACGTAAGATCGGCTATAAGCTTTGATCAAGCAAGGAGGCATGTTGAAGCAAATCTGTAATAAAGCGCAGTCGTGCGCTTTTTTTATTATGGGTTTTTTATGCCTTTGTAATCTTGCGCAAGCTCAAACTATCCCTGAAGGAGCAACCGCTGCCAGCGAAGAAAATCGTTTGCGTAAACGAATGCTTGAAGATAAATTGACCCCTAAAGCACGGCAGCCTTTGATAAGGCGCGCTCAACCTGCTGCGGGAGAGCTGCCCGCAGAGGCAGATCAAGAATTCTTGGTACAGAAGATTGAAATAAAGGGTAATACCTTAGTTTCGCTTGATGAGATCAGGAAGGTTGTGAGCCCTTATGAAAATCAACGTCAATCTTTGCGTAAACTTATCGCAATCGCGGATTTAATTACTGAATTGTATCAATCGAAAGGTTTCATCAGCTCGCAGGCATTTGTTCCTCCCCAGAAAATTGAAAACAATACCGTGATTTTGCACGTTGTTGAAGGCCTTATTGGTTCCGTGAGTGTAAAAGGAAATAAATATTTTCGCACCAGTATTATCGAGCGTGGACTGAAGAGGTTTAAAGGTAAGGCGTTGGATTATATGCGGCTTGCTAAAGAGCTTATTTATTTGAACCAGCATCATGATCGTCAAGTGCAGGCAGTTGTAGAGCCAGGCGTGGAAAAGGGCACGTCGGATATTGCTGTTGAGGTGCGCGATACTTTTCCCGCTCACGGAAGTTATGAATTCAATAATCTTGGTACCGGTTATACGGGCCGTCTGCGTCATGGCATCACTGCGCGATACAATAACTTCAGCGGTTTCGATGATAGCATGGCGTTCACCTATCAAACGTCAGAACAGGCAAGTGCTTTTTCGGCTTATGTGATGCAATATGTTTTACCTCTGGCATTTGCCTATGAGCGCAGAACCAAACTGGATGTATTATGTACCTACGTTACAACAGATTTACTTAAAGAATTCAAAGAGTCTGATGTGGAAGCGTATTCCTCATCAGTCTTGGTGAACTTTAGCCAGGAATTTTTTAATTCCCTGCGGGCGCGCGGCATGTATAGTTTTGGTTTTGAGGCGCGCAGCGCCAAAACCAAGCAACGTGGCGCTATTATCAATAAAGATAAGCTTAGAACATTGCGCGCAGCAGTGGTGTTAGAGGAGTATGATCGGTGGGGACGCATGGGCCTAACCAATGAATTTAAAGTGGGGTTTGCCGATTTTCTCGATTCGTCACCGCAGAATAATCCTGATGCTGCCCGCGCAGGGTCGGGTGGAGAGTTTTATAAGTATACGTTTGGATTGTCGCGCATCAATCGTATCACTCCTCAAATACAGCTTTTGTGTAATGTGGAGGCGCAATATAATATCCATAAACTTTCGACGCTTGAGCATATGAGTATCGGCGGTGTTTATTCTGTGCGCGGGTATCCGGAAGGCGAGGCAAGCGGTGACTATGGGGTGCTTGCAATTGCAGAATTACGTACTCCTCTTATCGCGGGCAATGTGCAGGTATTCAATAGGGATTTGAACAAGCATTGTCAGTTAGCATTCTTTGTGGACACAGGGTATGTGCATTTGCAAGGCGCAGAACCTGCTATCCGCGATCGGTCCTTGACTGGCGCAGGGGCAGGGTTACGGCTTACTCTCAATGACTATAGTTACGGCCGCTTTGATATTGCTTGGCCAGTTGGTGAAAATTCCTTTGAAGGCAGACGCAATCCCCGTCTTTATTACAGCTTGACGTTTGGTTTCTAAAGAAAGTAGATGGCTTAGGGTAACCATGAAAAGAAGTCATAGAAAAATCTTCCCGATAGTCAGTATTCTTACAATTAATTTTTTCCTTTACCATCAACTCGCCTTTTGTCTTCCTGCCGGCGCCTCTGTGGAATCAGGCACAGCCACCTTCACGCAAGATGCCAATATCCTGACCATTGAAGCAAGCAATGACGCTATCATTAACTATAATACCTTTAATATCGGCTCCGATGAAACCGTCCGCTTCATCCAGCCCGATGCTTCAAGCCGCGTCTTAAATCGTGTTACCGGTACTGCTGGCGCAAGCCTCATTGCCGGCAGCCTGCTGGCCAACGGTATTGTCTTTTTAGTTAATCCTCAAGGTATTCATTTTACCCCCACATCGTTCGTCAATACTCAAGGTCTCATTGCCTCAACCCTACATATTAACTCCCAGGATTTTTTAAACCAACGCTATCTCTTTAGCGATGACCAAGATACCCCATCAGCGGGTTCGATCATTAATGAAGGTTCTCTCGTTGCCAAAGAGAAGGGCAGCATCGCCTTGCTTGCTCGGCATATTGAGAATCAAGGCACCATCGAAGCAAAACTTGGCACCGTATTGCTTGCCTCAGGCAATAAGATTACCTTAAGTCTTGATCAATCCAATCTTATCAGCTTTGCTATTGATGAAGCCTTGCAGCAACAACTTGAAGGTATCGACACCGGCATAGCGAATGAAGGGACCATCCTTGCAGATGGTGGTCGCGTAACCATCGAAGTGGCTACCGTCAAAGATATCTTGAAGAATTCAATTAACCAGCAAGGGATCATTCGAGCAAATTCCATCAAACATCACAATGGTTCTATTGAGCTTGTTGCCACCAACACTATTGTAAACACCGGCACGCTTGATGTCTCAAGTAACGAAGATGCTGTTAACGCAGGCTCTATCACGATCAAAGCCGACACTATCAAACATCAAGGGTCCATAACTGCCAATGCCAACGATAACGCCCAGGCAGGCGATATTGCGCTCATGGCGCAATCCAAGAGTATCTACTATCCTCATTCAACGATAGAAGCTAAAGGCGCCAACTTGCATTCAACAGGAGGCCGCGTCTATATCAACTCGCTGGTCGGTGATACCTACTTCCTCAAGGATGCCTTTATTGACGTCTCAGGCGGTGAGCTCTCAGGTGATGCCGGTTCCCTGGAGATCTCTGCCAAGAACCAACTCTACTACCGTGGCACCCTTAAAGGCACCGCGAGCCCAGGATACAAGGGCGGCAGCGTGCTCTTTGATCCTTACGACATCATTATCCAGAACTATGCCTATGATACCGTCTTTGGCGGTGACATCAACTCCAATACCACCGCCGATGAAGCTTTTGCTGAACACTTAGGCCTTAACGTCACCTTTGATCCTTCAAGCACCGGCTCCTTCGTGGGCTTCTCCAACATCTATCTGCAGGCAACCCATGATATCTATGTCAACTCCACCTTTAATACGACAGCGGCGACGGGAAATACGGGCACTGCATTGAGTCTTGATGCGTCAAACGATATCTTTATTAACGCTGATGTTATCGCAGAGAATGCTAATCTTACTTTTATCGCCAATAGAAGCATAATACATGCGGCGGATAGCGATCTCAACGCAGGCACGGGGGGAATTTTTTTGCAGGCTGATCAGGATTCTAACGGCAATGGTATTTTAACCAGAGCAGTAGGATCAACGATTAATAATTCAGGATTTTTACGTCTGCAATCCGGAACTGATTTTAACACCTCCGACATTTTTACTGGTTGTGAAGCAACGAGTGGACATGTCATGTTTAATGCAACGTATAACCACAATATTACGCTTGATTCCAATATCACTCGAATTGGTAAAGAGATGTATTTTGACGCATCAGGCACTTTGCATCAAACCGCGAACAGTAATCTGGTTACAAACGGCACTTCCGGAGGGAATTATTATTTTAATGCTGATCAGAATGCTGATGGGATTGGTTCGCTTATCCGAGATGTAGGTTCTACTGTTAGCAATGAGAATAATTTGTATCTTAAGTCCGGAACCGACATGAACGTATCAGAGATTTATCATGGCACTGAAGGCGCGGTGAGCAGGCTTTGGTTTTGGACAAACAATAATGCGAACATTACGATTGATTGCAATATTTCGCGTTTCCGCGGCGGTTATATTAGCGCTCAAGCCAATGGCAACGTAATCCAGAAAGCAAATTCCACTATCTTAAGTAATACTTCTAGCGTGCTACTATATGCGGACGCTGATAATGACGGTATTGGTTATCTGTTTCGGGAAGAAGGTTCAATCGTTAACACTACGGGGACCATCGGTATTAAATCAGCATCAGATATTAATTCTTCTATGTTCTTGACGGGCACATCTGAGAGTACCGGGGCAGTCACCGTGTACACGAATAATGATTTTAATATTACCATTGATTCGAGCATCACGCGCGCCAATAAAAGCTTTTCTTTTTATTCCAAGGGTAGCCTTACCCAGACTGCCGCAGGCAACATGAGCGCTGGCACAGGAAATATTCTTATGTATGCTGATTACGATTCCAACGGCATCGGCACCTTAACCCTTGATCCAGCTGCCACCTTTAACAACTCAGGTGAACTTCGTTTTTCATCCGCTTCAGACCTTGCGACCTCAACGCTGCTCGCTGGCGCCAGTGCAGCCACGGGGCATCTGTACGTTAATACCACCACCGATTATAATATCAGCGTTGATTCCGATATCACTCGCACTGCCAAGAATCTCTATTTTTATTCCAACGGCTCGCTTGCGCAATCTGCAACCAGCGACCTTGTTGTAACGAGCGGCAACATTTATTTTTACGCTGATAACAACAATAATAGTATCGGTACCTTAACCCGCGCAGCAGGCTCAACCATCAATTCCTCAGGAACCGTGCTTTTTCAATCAGCATCAGATCTTGCCACGTCCACGCTTTTGCTTGGTTCTGACAATGTGTCGGGAGCATTATCCGTGTACACCACCGGCGACTACAACATCACCATTGATTCCGATATCACTCGCAGCGCTAAGAATCTATATTTTTACTCAACAGGCGATGTCGGGCAAGCCGCGGGTAGCGATCTTAAGGCTAGCACAGGCAATATCTATCTGTATGCCGATACCAATTCCAATGGCAGTGGTGTTCTTACGAGGGATGCAACATCAACGCTCAACAATTCAGGTGAGGTACGGTTATCGTCCGCATCAGACTTAACATCGAGTGTTATTTTAGTCGGCACAACCGTTGCTACTGGGCACTTATATGTTGCCACGACAGCAGATTTTAATATTACCGTTGATTCTGACATTACGCGCACGAATAAGAATATTTCATTTTCGGCAGGAGGTAATTGTTCCCAGGGGGCAAGCGCTGATCTTATCGCCGGGACCGGCGCAGTCTTTTTGCTTGCCGACAATAACGGCAATGGTATCGGTACTCTTACGCGAGACGGGACCTCAACCATTAATAATACCGGCAATCTTTCATTGCAATCGGCAACAGATCTTAACACTAACTCTGTTCTTGTGGGGACGAGCCTTGCGACGGGGAACCTCTCAGTTTTCTTAACAAGTGACGCTACGCTTACCATCGACTCAAGCATAAGCCGTACCAATAAGAATGTTACCTTGTTATCTAATGGTAATATTACGCAAACAGCCGCAGGTAATATAAGTCTTGGTTCAGGAAGTCTATGGTTGTTAGCTGACTATAATTACAATGGGGTGGGTACCCTCACGTTAAGCGCCTCATCAACCATAAATAATACTGGCAACCTTAGTTTTCAGTCCGGGTCTGATCTGAGTACGAGTGTTGTGCTTGCTGGTAGTGCGCCTGCAACCGGCGCGCTCACCATGAATACCACTCGTGACTTCAACATTACCATTGATTCAGATATTACGCGTACTAATCAACATATCTTTTTTTACTCCAATGGCTCGATCACCCAAAATACCGGCAGCGATCTTGCTGCAGGAGCAGGTGGTAACATCTATCTGTATGCAGACAACAATGGTAATGGCACCGGCGCATTTGTTCAGCAAGCGGGCACCAGCATTCAAGGAGGCAATGTTACCATTCGCTCTTCAGGCGCGGCAACCATCCTTAACGTTACGGCAACCGGCACGGGTGGCGACATCAACATCACCACCAATGCGACAACCATTACGCTCGGCGCGCTCAATGCCGCCGATGATATCATCGTTAATTCCGTTAATACCACTATCCTTGATGACGCTGATAGCTCAACCAATCTGACCGGCGATTGGATTACGCTGTATGGCTCAACCATCGGCAATGCCACTAATCCGTTAAACACCAACGCCACGACCATTTCCTTCTTCAATGTTTTTGGCAATGCCTATCTCAATGATACTGATACCGCTACCCTTGGACCGGCAAGCGTCAGGGATGGTGCTATCGTGCTATCCTTTGCCTCATCACCGACTCTTACCTATATACTCGGTGCTTCAGGAAGTGGTTCCAATACGATCAACATCACCGTCCGCTCAGGCGATTACACCATTGGTGTGGGCAATGCCCGGCCTGAAGAAGGTTTTAATCTGCTTGCGGCCGCAGGCGATATCGTTGTCTCAGGCGAAGTCAATACCACCAATAAGGATCTTATACTGCAAGGCAGTGATATTAACCTTAATGCTCCCGTGATTACCGGCACGGGCAATCTTTCGCTGATCCCTACCGGCTCTAATACTACCATCGGTTTAGGCAACGGCGCAGGGGATTTTTCACTCACCGATGCTGAATTCAATTATCTTGCATCAAGCGGCACCATATTCATCGGCAACGCCAACACCGGTAACATTACGATTGAAGCGCTTGATGCAGGCGTCACCAATCTGACGCTACATACCGCAGCAAACATCCTGGCAAGTGGAGCAGGAACGGCTTTAACCCTAACCGGCACTTGTCGTATGAATGCTACAGGGTATATTGGTACAGCTGTTGACCCTCTGGATGTTGCAATTACGGGCAATCTTACGGTTGAAGCTCATGGTTCACTCAATGGAGCTTCAGCCAAGATCGGTGGGACGATTACTCCTGACAACAGCTTTGGCTATAACGAAGATGCGCCTGGGACCTTCTATCTGAATAATGCCCAGGTAGGTGAAGCAGAAGCTGTATTAGCTCCTGCCCCAGCCCCTATTGTTGAGTCTATTACCGTAAATCCTGTGTACAACTTCAATACGCAGCAAGAGCAGGCCCAAGAGCGCAGTTACATCCCACCACCCAGCCGCATCCAGCTTATGCCTCTGGCGCCTATTGATTTTTCAGAGGTAACACTACCTAATCTTTATGACTTCAGCCAAGGGCCGTATTTGGTGATGGCGCATGCTCAAGAAGAGAGATAGGGTGCAATTTCTTCTTGCAATTAATACGGGTTTTGCTATAATTTGACGACGTGAAGATATGGATGCTAAAAAAATTCGCACATCGCTTAGCCGGTTTGCCGGCTGGCTTGGTTTAACGATATGTTCTTTGATAATCAAGGTTATCCCAGGCAAGTTGTTATATAGTTTTGCCAGAGGGATTGCCGGCATTGCCTATTTGTTCGCTGGGAAGCAGCGGCGCATTGCCTCTGAGAGCTTAACTATTGCGTTTCAGCAAACGAAATCGCAAGAGGAGCTTAAGCAGATAGCCAGAGACTGCTTTACCTTTATGGCCACGTGGGCGCTTGAGCTTATGTTTTTGATGGACAGGCCCAAGGAATTAATGCGCTGCGTTAATCTTAAAGGCCAGGAATATTTAGATCAGGCATTGGCAAAGAAGCATGGCGTCATCCTGGTAAGCGGCCACTTGGGTAACTTTCCACTGATGATGGCGCGTTTAAGCCTGGGAGGCTATCCCATTAATGGTATCATGCGCCAGATGCGCGATACGCGGGTAGAAAAGATATTCTTAGAGAAGCGTAACCGTTTGGGCGTCAAGACTATTTATAGTCAACCGCGTAAAGTCTGCGTAGATAATTCTATCCGCGCTTTAAGAAACAATGAATTATTGTTTTTGCCTATTGATCAGAATTTTGGGACGGCAGGTGTTTTTGTAGAATTCTTTGGCAAAAAGGCAGCTACTGCAACTGGCCCGGTTGTTTTGGCGCAGCGCACCAAGGCAGCCTTGATCCCTTGTTTTATCATCAACAATCCTGATGCTACGCACACGATTTTCTTTGAGCCGGAGCTGAAACTCCAGCAGGGCTCAACCGATGACGAAACGATAGTAATGAATATTCAGAGATTAACAACGATCATCGAGCAGTATATCCGTCGCTTCCCCGCACAGTGGGGTTGGATTCATCGTCGATGGAAAAGCAGGCCGACGGAGAAAAATACATGAGGAGGTGGCAAGATGGCTGAAGAAGTGAAACAGGAAAAGAACGCGGGTAAGAATATTGCAGGCATGATGATTAAGGTAATCTTAGGCCTGGCTTTGTTAGCCGTTGGCGCGTATTTTGTCTACCGTTGGTGGCCACCGCTTTTGCTGGTCATCAAGGCTGGCATTGGCCCGTTTTGTATTTTAGCTGGTTTGATTACCTTAGCCATAGCTAAAGAGTAACGTTTAGGCCTTAATCGAGTCTTAAAAGGGTTAATAGGACGAGACAATGATGTCTTATTAGCCCTTTTGTTTTTATCCAATTTTTCTTAAGAAACGTACTGCGCATTTTTTTGTGAGCAATAGCATTTAATACTACACTTTTAATAGGGGAGTGTTATAATATTCAAAAAATATAACAAAAGGAGCAAGATATATGCATGCGATCTTAGTAAAGGATGTCGTAACAACTAAATTTGCCTGTCGTTTGATTGGCGTCACGAGTTTTATTATTCTGACTGCGCTGGGGGCATTTGTGCGCATTCCGTTACCTTTTACTCCTGTGCCTTTGACGCTACAGACTATGTTTGTGCTTTTATCAGGAGCCTTCTTAGGCAAGAGACTGGGCGCTTTTACGCAGGTGTTGTATCTTGCCTTAGGGATTTCAGGAATTTCTGTTTTTAGCGCAGCGCAGAGCGGTTGGTATTATCTTGTTGGCCCGACAGGTGGGTATCTGCTTGGTTTTATCGCAGCCGCCATGTTCGTGGGTTTCTTTGCGCGTTTGGGCAAGATGAGTTTTACCTCCATTGTTGTGCTTTTTTGCATCGGGGATGGCATTATCCTTGGCTTTGGCATGCTGTGGCTTACGCTCGTTTTGAAGTATGATCTTGTTTCTGCCTTTGCTTTGGGAGTGATGCCGTTTGTTGTGGGAGACTGTTTAAAAGTTCTTATTGCAGCTACGCTGTATCAGCGATTACAAAACCGCGCCAGGGAAATCTTTTAGTGCAGCCTAAGACACTATCGTTGTTTTTGGCGGCACCATGAAGGAGGGCACCTATGAAAGTTAAAGAGATAATGATCAAGGATGTTAAAAGTATTTCTCCTGAGATAACGGTTATCGAGGCGCTTGCAACAATTGCTAAACTAGAAATTAGCGGATTGCCGGTTATTGACGCGCACGATAAGCTGGTGGGGATGTTTACTGAGAAAGAGGTATTGTCGCATCTGCTTCCCAGCTATATAGAGAAAGTGGGAAGATTTATTTACGAAGAAAATCCAAAGGCAACCAAGCGCAAGTTTGCCGAGCTCCAAACTATGAAGGTTTCCCAGATTATGCGTAAAGATGTCGTGACCCTTGGTGAAGAAACTACCCTTTGCGAAGTGGCACGTACGATGCTTATGCAGAAGGCGCGTAGGATTCCAGTATTGGATAAGGCTGGCAAGGTAAGTGGCATTGTGGCGCGCGGCGATGTGTTAAAGGCTTTTGCACAAGAAGCAGAAAGTTCAAGAGGAAGCAATGCTTAAAAAGTTTTTGATACTTATTGGTATTTCAACCGGGTTAGGATTTCTTGTCCATTCTATCGGTCTTTCCACGCATCAGTCGTTGGCGATCGGCATATTTGTTGCGTCGGTTTTGGGCACCTTGTTTTTCTGGGATTTCCGTTTGGGGTTTGTGTTCATTGGCACGTCGCTGTTATTATTGACCCGCACTATTGATCTGCCGCATGTGATTGAATTCGCCTCCTTGGATGTTATCTTATTCTTGGTGGGTATGATGGTTCTTGTCGGCGTGATGAAAGAAGCGGGGTTTTTTGCCTGGATCGTGCAATTGATCCTGCGCGTGCGTAATATGACCGCGCTTAAGTTCGTTCTCATTATCTCTGTTGTGGCAGCGCTACTTTCGACCATGACGTCAGAAGTTGTTTCGATTATCTTTATGGTGGCGGCAGTGCTTGAAATCTGCGATTATTTCGAAGTTGACGCCGTGCCGTTTATCATTATTACGGTGCTCGCAACAAATATTGGCAGCGCAGCAACGGTATTAGGTAATCCTATCGGTATCCTGATTGCGTCTAAGGCAGGTTTGACCTTTGAAGATTTTATTGTTAAGGCATTTCCTCTGGCCATGGTTTGTCTTGTCGTGACCGTCGCCATTGTTTCTCTGTGGTACCGTAAAAGCATCAAGCAATTGGATGAGCATATCAAGGAATTAGGGGCTAATGAGATGCTTATCCGGTTAATTTCCGTGCCTCCGGAAAAGCAATTAAAGGTGAGTCTTGCAGTCTTCGGAGCAACGCTCCTTTTTATTTCGCTGCACCATCGTTTAGAGCTTCTGTGGCATTTGGAACCAAATACGATTCTGCTTACCATGCCTTTGCTTTCAAGCGGCGCAGTGATGATTTGGAAATGGCGTCGGGCCCGCGAGTATATTGAAAAGGATGTGGAGTGGTGGACGCTTTTGTTCTTTATGTTGCTATTTGCTCAAGCAGGAGCGCTTAAATATACGGGGGCAACGGATGTACTGGCTCAACGTTTAGCAGGGCTTGCCGGCAACAGTTTATCAGTGCTTATTGGTATTGTGTTGTGGATATCAACCTTTGGTTCAAGTCTGTTGGATAACGTGGTTCTTGTTGCTGCTTTTATTCCGGTGATCCAGAGTTTTCAAAGTCTGGATTTGAATCTGCATCCGCTGTGGTGGGCGCTTTTATTTGGCGGATGCTTTGGCGGCAACATCACGTTGGTTGGCTCAACCGCCAATATTGTTGCGCTGGGGATTCTGGAGAAAGAGCGCAATATCCATATGACATTTTTCCGGTGGTTTTGGGTAGGGTTGACTGTAGGCGTCGCGACTACGGCAGTGGTGTGGGCAGCGCTTGTGCTTTTTCCCGCGTATCGCTAAGCGCTCTCGCCGCTGCGCGATGCGCTGATAAGGAAGAAACGCATTGTTAAAAAAACTTATCACCCTCATCCTCTTATCATGCGGTCTTGGCTTATATGTTCATCATATTGGCCTTACGACGCATCAATCAATAGCTATATCAATATTTGCCGTGTCCATCTTGGGCACGCTTTTTTTCTGGCCTTTCCGTCTTACTTTCGCATTCCTGGGCACCTCAATCCTTTTAATCACTAAAACGATCGATGTGGAGAATATTATTAAATTTTCTTCTCTTGAAGTTATTTTGTTCTTAGTCGGCATGATGGTCTTGGTGGGGTTGCTTAAAGACACCGGGTTTTTTGCCTGGTTGGTGAGCCTTATATTGCGGGTCAAGCATCTTACTGCCAATAGATTTCTTGTGCTGATTTCGGTTATTTCAGGCTTGCTTGCCTGCGCCGTTGATGAGGTTACCTCAATTATCTTTGTGGTGGCGGCGATCTTTGAGATCTGCGATTATTTTGAAGTTGACCCAACGCCGTTTCTGATTATTTCGGTACTTACCACTAATATTGGTTCAAGTGGCACTGCCTTAGGCAATCCGATCGGCATTCTTATTGCGCTTAAATCAGGGCTCACCTTTGAAGATTTCTTGATGCGGGCGTTTCCCATCATGATTGTAGCGCTTGTGGTGGCTATTATTGTAGTGCGTATCTGGTTTAGAAAACCTTTAGCAGAACTGGATCGGCGCATCAAAGAATTCGGCGCCAATGATATTTTAATTAAATTAATCTCTGTTCCTCCGGATGAGCAACTGAAGATGAGCTTGGTTGTTTTCGGGACAACATTAACTTTTATCGCGCTCCATCATCGCCTGGAACTATTGTGGGGCTTGAAGCATAATACGTTGCTGCTTACCATGCCGCTGATCGCAAGCGGGTTGGTTATGGCTTGGAAATGGCGCAAGGCCCGCGATTATATTGAAAAAGATGTAGAGTGGTGGACATTGTTGTTTTTTATGTTGTTGTTTGCCCAAGCAGGTACGTTAAAATTTACCGGCGCAACTGATGTCTTGGCAGGATATCTGGTGAGCGCTGCCGGAAACAGTCTTTCAGTGCTCGTAAGCATTGTGCTATGGATATCCACTATTGGTTCGAGTATCTTGGATAACGTGGTGCTTGTCGCGGCTTTTATCCCGGTGATTCAGAGTGTTCAAGATGTTAATCTGCATCCGCTGTGGTGGGCGCTTTTGTTCGGGGGATGCTTTGGTGGTAACATCACCATGGTTGGCTCAACCGCTAATATTGTGGCCTTAGGAATCCTCGAGAAAGAACGCAATATCCATATAACATTTTTCCGATGGTTTTGGGTAGGCCTGGTGGTGGGGATTACTACAACCCTCATTGTGTGGATGGTTCTTTTGTGGGTTCCTTGGTATGCTTAGCAGTGTTGTCGACTCTTTGCAATTGACAGAGGCATGAATTTATGTTAGATTATCCCTTAAATTTAAGGAGGTGCTTGATGATGGGCCGTTTACTATTATTAGTAGTTTTGCTATGCAGCGCGCAGCTGGTTTGTGCCCAAGATAAACCTATGGCGGATGAGATGGTTACCGAGGTCCAATGGCTTTGGGGGGAGGTTGTTTCCGTTGATAATGTTAAGAACCAGCTCGTGGTCAAATATCTTGATTATGACGCCGACCAGGAAAAAGAAATTACCATTACAACTGATGCCAGCACTGCCTTTGAGAATGCGCGTCAACTTTTGGATATTAAGCCACAGGACACCGTCAGTATTGATTATACCGTAAATGCTGATTTAAAGAATATCGCTAAGAATATAAGCGTTGAGAAACCTGAAGCCGAGCCTACTATGCCTTCGGAGCCGGTGAGCGAAGAAACGCCGCCGCCTTTGCCGACTGAATAAGCGGGATTAAGAATAGCGCTTCTGTTCACTAATTCTTTTAGACGAGGGGCAGCTGTGAATGCTGCCCCTTGTGTATTCTATGCAGCCAATATCTCTGGTGATCTTTGATCTTGATGGGACCCTTATTGATGCTTATCCAGCGATCGTTGATAGCTTTAACTATGCGATGCGTCAATGCGGTTATCCATTGCAGGAAAAGCGTCTGATTTGCGAAGCGGTTGGAT
>JAGOIJ010000033.1 GCA_017995695.1 Candidatus Omnitrophota bacterium
GTGCACCTTACGCCGCGCCTCGTTCTCAAGGAAACGCTGCATACGCACCGTAAGAATTCCGCGAATCAAAAATGCGTCTGACTTCATCTTGCGCGCAAAATCCTGTTCGAATTTATCATCCATGGCTGCAAGAAATTGTTTGGCATAGTGCCCATCGATCACAGGCGCCTTCCCGATGTATTGCTTAAACTGTTCCTCCAGAAGCTCGTGGATAAATGTGCCGATATCCGACCCCTGCGGCTCCTCAAGTAGATCTTCTCGCTCCTCCAATCCCAGCACATAGCGGAAATAAAACTGCAACGGACAGTTAAGGTACGTATTAATACTTGAGGCAGAATATTCTTTCTTCTTCAGAAACGTTACAATCTTTGAGTTTTTCTCAATAATCATTTTCTTCGGCAATACCTTGACCTTAAAACTTACCGAAGGCATGGTGAACGTTTTCAGCGTTTTGCCGATTTTTTGTCTTTCCCAAATAAGCTCCTCGATAAAACGGCTCTTTTCTTTATCTTGGCGCTGTTGGTATAAAAGATGCACCTGTTTTGCTGAAGCAAGCAACTTTTTAAACTGGTAGCGCTGGATCTGCTCTTCATGTTCCAGGCGGTTAAGCCCCAGGCCGATCATGACCTCGCGCGGGATAAGCGGCTCATAAATCTTAAGGCTGGGCAGCACCGATTCATTCATGTCCATAATGATCACATTGTCAAAGCTTAACGAACGCGTTTCAAATAACCCGAGGATCTGCAAACCTTTAAGCGGCGAACCGGAAAACGAAATCATTTCACGCTCAAGCTTATTCTGGAATACGTTAAAAATATCTGCGAGTAAAAACGGCTCATGATTAAACGCAGCCGCTGAAAGCTCCTCCTGGATAGCGTAAACTTTATCAGCCATTTTAAGGTTAAGCGGATACCGATTCAAATGGCTCTTAGTAACAAAGAAATCCATGAAGGTCTTAAGCTCGGAAGAAAAATCATAAAATGTCGCAACCTTCTCCCAGCAAGAAAACAAAAGCGCATGCAATCGCCTAACAAGATCCTTCAGCTCATCGCGGGTTACTTCTATATCCATCTTCTTCATGGTGGCAAGAGCCAGATCATACAAGTCCTTAAGATGCTCGATATCATCCAAGCGCACAAACAGGCTTCCCCCCAGAGATGTTTCCTCAATCCCCAGAAGCACTTCTTCAATCTTATGCACAAGCACGCGGGTAGCTTGAGAATTACTAACTATCATTAAATTCTTTACCAAGGGATGCGCAAGCAGCCTTAGGTAGTCTTTGACATAATACGCATCATTTTTCTTGGTCTCCTGGGCCTTAATAATATAGGTAAAGAGCGCATACAGGGAGCTGCGCATTAAAGGATATCCCATAGAAACGTTGAAATCTAAAATATGGCCGGAAATCTCTGATAATAGCGGGATGATATTTGCAGGTTCGGGCAACACGACCACGGTCTTGTCGAGCTGCTTGGTTTGCTTAAGGATCTGACGCACGAGACATACCTCGGAATGCACATCAAATCCCGACTGTATGGTGAGGCAATATTCAGGCTGCTTGCGCGTATCAGGCGTAAGGCGTATCGACAATGCTTCCTGCAACTTGTCCAACACGCTCCATTCTGCAGGATCGCCCTGGAAGAATAGATCTGCCTTACCGGCATGATACAGCTCTTTAATAATGTCCTGCTCGGTTTTATGCAAGAAGAAGAATCCGCAGAATAGCACGTTACTTACCGTGCCGAGCGAAACGTCTTTGGCGAATCTTGCTGCGGTTGCATACATCAGCCCGCGGGAAAACAAATGCTTTAAAGCAAGCTCGCGATGAAAGGCCTTGCGGATAGCAATGATATGATTAAGCAAGAGATTAATATTCTCTGGCACGTCATACCCAATAGCAGCCTTGTTTTGGATATTAACCAGCGGCTCATCTTCTATCCCCTCCAGGTCAAGCTGCTCGATAAACGCCACTATCTCGCGCGCCCAGGGCAAGAAAGCAGAAAAACTCTCTCTGCGCTGCAAAATATCCGGCGAGATCTTTTTTGCCAGAGAATAAATCATAAAACATGCGTCTAGATCCGAGATCTTCTGCACCGGCCCCTGCCGCGTGAGGATATGCTCCACAAATTCATCAATAGAGAAAAAGGCGGGCGCAAAGAACTCGCCTCCGATAGCGCGCGCAAGCGAACGCTTCAAAAATAACGCCGGCCTTTTACCGGGAAACACAATGCCCAGCGAACTCAAATCCTCACCCCTAGCTACAAATTCATCAAGTAGATATCTGGTAAGGTGAGCAATAAAATCTTCGCTTAGTTGATATGTTTTAACGCGTTCCATGTATTTCCTCGACGCTTAGATCATCCAAAAACACAACCGCCCCCTTCACTGCGCGCTTCGGAAAGAGCGACTTCATTATCTGCATATATTCCTGCACCTGGGCGCGATAGTCTTGCGAGCCCTCTTTCGTGCTCTTGTAATCTATAATCACAACTTCCTTAGGCTTGACGATGAGACGATCAATCCTTTTGCTGTCGCCAAAGGCATTAACAACTTCTTTTTCTTGATGCACCATGCCATCAGCAACATTAAAATACGAGGCAAGATCACGATGCTCAAGCAGTTTTTTGACCGTAGCTTCCAATGAATCAATGTCGTGCGCAAAAGGAAATTGCGCTTTCGCCTTGCGCATTGTTTGCGCCAACGTTGTTGCCAAATCCTCATGCGCAAGATTACCAATGCCGGCAAGAATGAAGTGCAGCAACTGTCCGCGCACTATCTTCTGGCGGTTGCCAAGTAAGCTTTCATCCTCAAATTCATCCTTTAACGCATGCACCCAATCTTTGTATTCCGAAGGCGGGATCTCTAAAGCAACGGCCTGCTCTGGCAATCTGGCGTTGAGTGCCACGGCGCTTCCGCGCTCAAGCGCCTCCGGTGGGAAAAGCAGACTGGCAAGATTCAATGCGCCCCGGTTAAGCTTAGGGCTCATCAACACATACAATTCAGCCTTTGCGCGGGTTAGTGCAACGTAGATACTATTGAGCTCATCCAGCAGAACCTTGCAGTATTCCTCTCGGTAATGGCGCGCCAAAAGATCAGAAAATTCCTGATACCGCTTTTTAAGATGAACCAGCTTCGCTCCTTGCGGCGTTTCAATAACAACAGCGGATCCGATCTTTATATTCATCTCAAGAGAAGGAATCACCACGACCTCAAACTCAAGCCCTTTGGCCTTATGGATAGTCAGAATCTTGACACTCTCGCTTTGCCCCACGTGCACGTACAGTTTTTCCTGCGGCGCCTGCTCAAAGAATTCTAAGAATGAGGCAATGCTTGCAATCTCATCTTGCTCCTCTTCTTTAATCAACTCCAAGAAACGCATAAAAAAACCCTGGAACTCACTCGCCCGTGTGGGAATCATGAACTTTCCCATGATGCTAACTGTTAGCTCATAGAGCGGGATATAACCGACACTTTTAAAAAAATCCTCAAAGAACGTATCCCACGCATCAGGGAATTGCTGACGGAATTCACGGTACAGATACATTCGCTCTTTGCGCTCCTTACGATTGAGGGCAAACATAAACTCCTGGATTGTTTCGCGCGCGATTCCTGACGAGCGCGTAAAAATATCCCCGATGATAAACGAGGCAAACGCCAGGTTATCAATGGGCGAATTAAGAAATTGCAATAATGACACCAGCTCTTTAATATACGCATTCTGCCGTATATCCAGGGTTTTTTCTGATTCGGCAGGTATGCCTGCCGAAAGCAGCCAAGAGGTAAAACGCTCGACCTCATCATTCGTTCTGGCCAATAATGCAATCTCACCTAAGGCAACTCTTTTGCGCGCATCCTGTATAATGGCCAATACCTCATCGCGCAGCGCCTCATCTAATTCATCCTTACCCTTGATGTCAAGCATCGTTACCCGAACCAGGCCGCCGACTTTAGCTTCAAGGCTCTGCTGCGTTGACCCACAAAACACTTCAACGATCCGGGCAGTATCATCAGCGCTAAGCTCAACCGCGTCCTTTTTGCGCGCCTGGATCTTTTCAAGAAAGATGCGAATAGACTCGGGTGAAAAAATAGCATTATTAAAATCAACGATCTCTTTGAGGCTGCGGAAATTTGTTTGCAACGCTTCCTCAATCACCAAGCCGCCTTTTAACGCCTGCTTAACTTCACTAATGAGCGCAACCTCTCCCCCGCGAAAACGATAGATTGCCTGCTTGGGGTCGCCCACATAAAACAGCGAGCCGCCGGTTGAAAGCGCTTCTTCAACCATCAAATGCAAATTCTCCCACTGCAAGACAGAGGTATCCTGGAATTCATCAATGAGAAAATGACGGAAACGGCAGGCAAGCCGATAATACAATTCGGGCAGAGAGAGCGATTTTTCATCAAACAACACGCGCGCTTCTTTATTCAACGCCTCAAGGAACAGAACATTCTCCCTCTGCGAAAGCAATTGCAGCTCCTTAAGCATTTGATAAAAAAGCGCTATGTCGTAATTAAATATTGAGAATGACTCCACCTCACACAGCGCCTTCAGCTCCTTCCTTATCCGCGCCCAGGTTTTTTTTGTTTCCGCAGGCAAAGGGTACCCCTTGTTAAGCGGAAAGTCAGCGTGGTTAAAATAATCGGAAAGCTCATCAAGCGAGAAAGAATCACGTTCTTTGCTTAAGAAATTTACCAAGGCCTTGGCAAAAGAGCCGTTCGTCCCATCGGGGAGGTTAACGCGCAACTGTTGCATAAGCTTAAGCACATCCCGCTTTAAAGTGATCAATTCTGACACCTCAATGGCGCTAACCTGAAACTCACCGCCCATGCGGTTGTGCTGTGAAAACAATGCTAACGCGTTCTTAAACATATCCTGCTTGGGAAACCAGCCGGCTTTATTATCAATAAACAGGTACTGGCGGATAAAACCTTTAAACAGCTTAAGGACATCGCTGTCAATAAGCGCCTTATCAATGAGCGCATCTAAACTATAGGCCAGATACTCTGCGTGGTTCTGGCGCGTCTTAAAGGTCGCGGACAAATCCAGTTTAAAGGCGCACCCGGAAAGAATCGCGTTAATAAAACTATCAATGGTCTGCACCTGGAAAAAGTTATAGTTCCGGATGATATGCTCCATAATCAAGCCTGCTTTTTGCCGGGCAGCCTCCTCGGTGACTCCGAGTAAAGCAATAAATGCCTCTTTTTCTTGCACGTTGCTAAAAGCGTCGAGCGCGATCTTCTTCAGGAATTCAAGGATCCTTTCCTTCATCTCAATAGTAGATTTATTGGTGAATGTTATAGCAAGGATTGATTCCAGGGGGATTTCCTTGGGGGCAAGGCGCGGATTAATCAACAACTGAACATAACGCCTGGCTAGGCAGTAGGTTTTGCCTGATCCGGCAGAGGCTTCAACAATATAGACGTGAGGAAACTGGAATACGCGGGGGTCGTGGTTGTTCATAATAAATAGGATTGCGCCTGCAATATACTCTTGACAAGCGCTTATTTTAAAGTATACTCTAATTCCGAAAAGGAGTGAAGTGAAATGTTAAAAAGATGTGCTTTATGCGGCAAAGGGCCTCAAACAGGAAACAGCGTCGTCAGAAAAGGTTTAGCTAAATCAAAAGGCGGTACCGGAAGCAAGATTGTTCGCGCAACAAAAAAAACCTTTCTTCCCAACATCCACAAGATGCGCATCATGATCAAAGGCCATCCTCACAAGGTCTATGTCTGCGCTAAGTGTATTAAAAAAGGTACCTTTACCAAAGCAGCCTAGCCTTTCTATCTCTATCTCAAAAATATATCTTTGGCTTCAAAGATGATGCCCTCCTGCCCCTGCCAGGAATCAATGCGCGGGGTAAACACGAGGTCAAAACCTTTGGCATGTGCAAGGGCATGGGCTATTTCTCCCATCCCAAACCCGATCACCTGCCGTGTCGCCTTGCCGTCGCTAGCTAAGAATTTCAGGGTATTGCGGCTTAAAACCTGCGGCGCGCGTTTTACTTGAACGTTGCGCGTAAATAATAATGGTTCAGGATTGCCCTCTCCATGCGGTTGCAATGCTTCAAGCTCTCTGACTATCTTATCATCTAATTCCTCAAAGGTTACCTCGGCATCAACCTCAAGCGAAGGCAAAAGATCCTCTAAACGCAGTGAATCTTTAGCAAAACGATTTATCTGCTTCTTAAACTCATCGATACGCTCGCGGGCAATCGATAATCCTGCTGCATGACTGTGCCCTCCGAAATTCTTAAGCAGATCCTTGCAAGAGCATAAGGCGCTGAACAAATGAAAGTTTTTTATGGAGCGGCCCGAACCTTTACCATGATCACCCGTTAATGAAATAATGATGGTGGGCCGGTAAAATTTATCCGCAAGCTTGGACGCCACCACTCCCAACACCCCCTGATGCCAATCATCCTTTGCCAGCACAATAATTGAATGATCCTTAAAATTAATCTCCTGCGCGATCAAATCCTGGGCCTCCTCCATGATCTTGCTTTCTTCTTTTTGGCGCTGACGGTTAAAAGATTCGACCAAGCGGGCAAGACGCGCGGCCTCCTCATCGTTATCCGTCATTAAGAGATCTAGAGAAATCTGCGCAGTATCCACCCTTCCGCTTGCATTCAAGCGCGGCCCAAGCACATAGCTTACCATTGTTGCATTCATTGCTTTATTCTTAATGCCGCTTGACTCCATGAGCGCCTTAAGCCCCTTGCGCTTAGTCTTGCCTAGTTGCGCTAGGCCTTCTTTGACAAAGATACGATTTTCGCCGGTTAATGGCGCAACGTCAGCTATAGTCCCTAAAGAAACCAGATCCAATAACTCAAACAACGGTTTTCCCGAGAGCGCCTGGCAGACCTTGAAAGCCACGCCCACGCCAGCCAGGTCCCGATACGCGTACCCTGAATCCTTAACCTTAGGATTAATCACAGCGCACGCAGCCGCAGGATGCTTGCCTGACAATTCATGATGATCAGTGACAATAACATCTATCGCGCTGTCGCGTAAGGCCTGGATCAGATCATGGTCATTCGTGCCGCAATCTGCAGTAATAACAAGGCTGGTATGTGTTTCTTTAGCCAAGGAGAGAATATTTTTATTTAAGCCATAGCCGTCTCGTACGCGATGCGGCAGATGGTGCCTTGCGTTAATCCCCATCGCATGAAGAGAGTTTTTTAATAACGCAAGGCTGGTGATACCATCAACATCATAATCCCCATGCACCAGCACCTGCTCTTTGCTGTTGGCAGCCTTTTGAATACGGCTAACCACAGCGCGCATATCCTTGAATGCGTACGGGCTCAACAGATGCTCAAGTCTTGCCTTGAGAAACTGCTCTGCATCGTGCGGCGTAGTAATGCCCCGATTAATTAAAACCTGGGCAAGTAGTTTAGAAATGCCAAGCTGTTCAGTGAGGATTTTTTGCTGATGGGGATGGGGTGGCGCAATGGTAAGTATGGTATGGCGATTGGCCATTACATCTTCTCCGGCCGAGAAATACCTAATAATTCAAGGCCGCAGGCAAGGGTGGTGCGGGTTGCATCAATCAGGCATAAGCGCGCCTGGGTCAAACGCTCATCCGAGCTAATAACGCGGTGCGCATCATAAAATTTATGAAACGACTCCGCCAGTTCCTGTAAATACACCGTAAGCATGAAAGGATCAACCGTCTTATAGCAGATAAAAAGCATGGATGGAAATTGCATGATCTTCTTTATTAAGGCGATCTCTTGCGCTTCTTTAATAACAGAAAGATCGGTATCATTGCTCTTGTTATCCTTTTGACCCTGTTCCTTGAGATTGCGCATAATACTGCAAATTCGCGCGTGCGCGTATTGCACATAATACACCGGGTTCTCGGCGGTTTGTTTTTTTGCCACCTCAAGGTCAAAATCCAGATGGCTGGAAGTCCTACGCATCACAAAGAAAAATCGCGCAGCATCAACGCCTACCTCATCCAAAACCTCACGCAGGGTGATGTACTGGCCTTTGCGCGTGGACATCTCAACGATTTTGCCATCACGAAAGATTGAAGCAAGCTGCACAATGACAATAGACAAAGAATCAGGCTTATGCCCAAACGCCTCAACCGATGCCTTCAGGCGATTGATATACCCATGATGATCGGGGCCCCAGAGATTAATCAGCCATTGGAATCCGCGGCGATATTTTTCCTGATGGTACGCAATGTCTGGCGCAAGATAGGTATAGGAGCCGTCGCTTTTTACCACGACCCTATCTTTATCATCCCCGAAAGCAGTCGACTTAAACCACTGTGCCCCGCCTTCTTCATAAAGAAATCCCTTTTCTTTAAGCGCGCGAAACACCTGCTCGATCTTACCGCTGGTGCGCAATTCTTTCTGGCTAAACCAACAATCAAACTTCACCTTAAAATCATCAAGCTCTTGTTTGATGATATCAAGAATATAGCCGGCGGCAAAATCTCCTAACGCATCATGTGCCACCCCACGCTTTTTAGCCTCTCGGGCAATATCATAAATATAATCACCTTGATAATAATTTTCCGGGAACTCGATTGTCTCACCTTGCAACTCTTTGATCCTTAAAGCGGTAGAATTACCGAGAATATTAATCTGATTGCCTTCATCATTAAGGTAGTATTCACGCTGCACGGCAAAGCCGATGAACGACAGGATATTCGCCAGGATATCTCCGACGGCTGCCTGCCGGGCATGAGCCACGGACAAAGCTCCGGTGGGATTTGCGCTGACAAACTCAATCAAGACTCGCTCGTTCTCACCCAGTGATGAGCGGAAAAAATTGCTACCTTCGGCAAGCAATTGCTTAAGTTGCGTTAACAAATAAAGATTGCTAAAATAAAAGTTGATAAAGCCCGCCCCCTCAACCTTAACCTCGCTGATAGAGTCTTTGAGCGCATGCTGTTTGAGCTGTTTGGTGATATTTTCAACGATGGATGATGCGATCTCGCGCGGCGGTTTACGCAGGGCCTTACTTAGACGTAAGGCAACATTCGAGGAAAGGTCGCCGAAGCGTGGATCAGTCGGCAGATCAAGATACAGATCATCGCCGGCGTAACTTGCCCACGCAAGATCACGCAAGGCATCCGCAATAAGTGTGCGCAATGATTGTTGGATATCGTTTTTCATATAATGCGATAAACGTTGGGGGCAACTAACGGGATTGAAGAGTGCGGAATGGCGCCTCGCTACTTATTCTTTACGATGCGGACCTTTTTCGCATCTTGCCACAAGCGCTCTAAAGAATAAAACTCTCTTAAAGGGGCATGGAAGATGTGCACCACCACCGACAGGTAGTCTAACACTACCCATCCGGACTCATCATCGCTTCTGACCCCCGAGAGAGATTTTATTCGTTCTTGTGCCAAATCCTGCTGAATAAGCTCGGCAAAGGCATTGACCTGCCGTAATGATTCTCCGCTTAAGATGACGAAGTAATCACAAAACCCGGAAAGCTGGCGCATATCCAAGACCACCACCTTCTGGGCTTTTTTAGATTTCGCAACAGTTGCAATACGTAAGGCTAATTTTTTTGAGTCTATGGGTAATCGACCCCCGATCAAAGGTTATTTTTTTCCTAAGATCTTATACATGCCGGTTCCGCAATTCGGACACTTGCCTTTCATTGCTGCGCGGCCGTTTTTCATGGTAACTTTTTGCTCATTCTTCATTTCTCTTGAATCTTTGCATTTCACGCAATATCCTTTTTCAGCCATGTCTACTTCCTCCTTCTTGATGGTTAAGTAATTTCAAATTTGCATTTTATTATACACCGAAAACAACTACGGTCAATGCTTTTTTGAAACATGCTTACTATGTTCCTCCTCGATTTCGCCAACGATCTCTTCAATAAGGTCTTCAAGCGTCACTACCCCTTGCGTTTTCTTATGACTATCAGCGACAATAGCAATCTGCAGTTTTGCCGCCTGAAACTTCTTTAATAACTCATTCACCCGCATATTAGGCAACACATAATAAGCCTCGCGCACCAAATCCTGCGTTACGAACAAGCCCTTATCGCGCAAGATATACAAAAGGTCTTGCGCATAGATAACCCCGACGATGTTTTCGATCGAGCCGGCATACACCGGTAGACGCGCATGACCTTCCTCAACAAACTTATTCAGCAGGTCTTCCGGGGATGCATTACTGCTGATAGCAACTATTTTTTCCTTCGGCACCATAACCTCGCTGACCTTGGTGTCTCCGAATTCAAAGATCCGCTGCAGCATCTTGCGCTCTTCATCGCTTAATACTCCCTCCTCCTTGCCGATTTCTATCATAAGACGTAACTCTTCTTCCGTGATTAAGGGGGAGCGCCGTTCTGTGCGAATGCCAAAAATCCAAAGGATCATCTTGCTCGTTTGAGCAAAAACCACAATGAGCGGATGGAACAAACGAACAAAAACCTCCATAATCGGCGCGGTCAGAAGCGCAATCCTCTCCGTATGTTTTGTCGCCAGGATCTTTGGCGTTATCTCGCACATGACAAGTATAAAAAGGGTGGTGGCGAAGGTGGCGACAATAACGCCCCAGCGATAACCGAAGAATTGCACACAGATGGCTGTCATAATGGCAGAGATAGCGATATTCACGAAGTTGTTGCCGATCAAGATCCCTGCTATAAATTTGTCTGATTTCTTCAGCAAGCGCTGGATACTCTGCGCACGCTTTAGCCCCTTTGCAATCATATGCCGCAAACGAATCTTGCTTAAGCCAATGATCGATGTTTCAGAGGCAGAGAAATAAAAAGAAATAACCGCAAGCACCCCTAAGAAAATAAGGGCGATAGGCAAAGAAACAAAAGTATCCATAGGCATTGTTCTCTAAGAAATAGTTAATATCTCGGTAATGCTTTTTTCCTTATTCTCTAACGGCCCGATCAAGGCAAGGCTAAGCTTTTCTTCCTGAAAAAGCAACTGCGCCACCTCTTTAAGGTCTGCGCGCTTAAGCCGGGCAACTGAACGGATAATTTCATCAAGCTCGAAAATTTTATCTAAACAGGCTGTTGTCTCACCAATCCACAGCATATGATCGAGCGTATCCTCAAGAGCCAGCATCAACTGACCGATATAAAAATCTTTCGCCCTGGTAAATTCGCTCTCGCTTACTAAAGAACGTTTTACCTTAGACAATTCCTTGACGATGACTTCGATGGCCTTACTAACATTTTGATTATCAATCCCCGCGTGCACGACAAAAGCCCCGGTATCGTGGAATCGGCGCACCTGCGTGCCGATCTCATAGGCAAGCCCGCGCTTCTCCCTCACTTCATTAAAAAGACGGCTGGACATATTGCCGCCTAAAATAACATGCAGCATGGCTAAGGCGTAACGCAAGGGATGATCGCGCTTTAATCCGTGAAAACCCAAGGCCAAATGCGTTTGTTCGGTTGCCTTAGGCAGGATTTTTACCTGCGGTTTGGTAAATGTTTCATGAACCGGCGAAAAAGAAAAATCTTCAAGCGCGTTGCTTTTCTTAAAAATTCTTTCTACGCGTTTAAGAAATCGCTTGTGCTCAAATTTACCGGCAACGCTTACCACCATATTAGAAGGGACATAATACTTATTTTTGTATGCTGCGAGCTCTTCCCGGTGAATCTTTCCGACAGATTCAGGAGTGCCGGCGATGCTTAAGCCTAAAGGCTGTTGGGGCCAGAGAAGCTCATCGAGCAATTCATTCACGTAGCTTTGAGGAAGATCCCGGTACATCTTAATCTCCTCAAGAATAACGGTGCGCTCTTTCTGAATATCGTCGCTGCGTAGCAAAGGGTTCAACACCATATCTGAAAGGATATCTAAAGCAATATCAAGATGCTGATGAGGCAGTTTAACCAAGTAACACGTCAACTCTTCAGACGTAAAACCATTGAGCGATCCTCCCACCCCCTCAATCGATTCCTTAAGCAGGCGGCAGGAATACTGTTTGCTTCCCTTAAACAAAAGATGCTCTAAATAATGGCTGATACCCTTATATTCTTGCGTTTCATAACGGCCTCCGACCTTAATCCAAATCCCCAAAGCCACTGACTGCATATCCGGCATGGGATGAGTCACAATCTTTAGCTTATTCGACAATGTTGCCTTACCATAACGCATCATCATATATCCTTTGCAAGATTTCCGACTAAGGCGCTGACCCGCTTAACGCAATCAGGCGCCTTACTATATTGTTTAATCATCCGCACAATCGCGCTGCCTACGATCACGCCATCAGCCATGCGCGCAATCTGTTTCACCTGTCCCCGATGGGAAACGCCAAAACCAACGCACACGGGTTTACGCGTGCACGCTCTTATACGCCCAACCTGACGCTGTATCCCAACGGGAAGGCGCGCGCGCGGTCCCGTAACGCCTGCTAAGGAAACATAATAGATAAATCCTTGGGCAATGGACACCAGATAATGCATGCGCTTCTGGGTTGTGGTGGGAGCAATAAAACAAATGACATCAATCCCGTGCCGTGTGGCTTCTGCGCGCAGCGACGATGCCTCTTCGGCGGGCAGATCAGGAATAATAACGCCGTCAACGCCGCAGGCGCTGGCTTGAGCGCAAAACTTCTTTTCGCCAAAGCAGAAAATGGGGTTGTAATAGGTCATCAAGCAAATCGGTATGCTGGATGAGGCGCGAATCTCTTTCACAAGCTTTAAAATTGAAGCAAGGGTAACCTTATTGCGCAAAGCCTGCGCCGAGGCCTCCTGGATAATCGGCCCATCTGCCATGGGGTCAGAAAATGGCACACCTAACTCCACGATATCAACGCCAACTTTCTCAAACGCAAGCACCAGTTGCTTTGTTTTCGTAAGTGACGGATATCCGGCAGTAATAAAAGCAATGAACGCCTTTTTCTTTCTTCGCCTAAGCTCGACAAATTTTTTATGTATTCTACTCATATCCCTAACCGTCCAGCTATAGTATAGGCGTCTTTGTCGCCTCTTCCCGAAAGGCACACGATACAGCATGCGTTCTTCTTCATTTTTAAACGCAAACGCTTAAGATAGGCAATCGCATGCGCTGTTTCAAGCGCAGGAATGATCCCTTCTGTTTCCGAAAGCAATTGTACGCCAGCCAACGCTTCTTGATCAGTCACTGCAACGTATGATGCGCGCTTAGTCTTTTTATAATAGGCATGCTCTGGCCCGACGCCCGGGTAATCGAGACCAGCAGCAATAGAATGAGCAATCTGAACCTGGCCAAAACGATCCTCCAGCAATCCAGATTTAGAGCCATGCAAGACGCCTACCTTGCCAGTGACTAATGTTGCGGCGTGCTTACCCGAATGCAATCCCAACCCCGCTGCCTCAACGCCAACAAAACGGACTGATCTATCGTGATAAAAAGGATGGAACAATCCCATAGCGTTACTGCCGCCGCCAACGCAGGCGACAAGATAATCAGGAAGTCTTTTTTCTTTTTGCATAATCTGCTTACGCGCCTCAATGCCGATCACTGCCTGAAAATCCCTTACCATGCTTGGGTACGGATGTGGGCCGGCAACCGAGCCAATGATATAATGCGTGGTGGTCACGTTCGTAACCCAATCGCGCAACGCCTCGGTCATGGCGTCCTTCAGCGTCTTAGTGCCGGATGCCACCGGAATAACGCGCGCGCCCAGCAAACGCATGCGAAATACATTCAACTCCTGGCGATGGATATCCTCTTCGCCCATATAAATATCGCACGATAGCCCGAACATAGCAGCAACGGTTGCTGTTGCCACGCCATGCTGACCAGCGCCGGTTTCTGCAATAATGCGCTTCTTGCGCATGCGCAGCGCAAGCAAAACCTGGCCAAGCGTATTGTTGATCTTGTGCGCGCCCGTGTGTAAAAGGTCTTCGCGCTTTAGATAAATCTTACCTATTCCTAAACGCTCACTCAAATTGCGGGCTAGATACAACGGCGTAGGCCGACCAGCATATTCCTTAAGATAAAACGCCAGCTCTTTGACAAACTTTGGATCGCGTTTTGCCTTGCGGTATTCCTGTTCAAGCTCAATAAGCGCAAACATGAGCGTTTCCGGAACATACCTACCGCCAAATTCTGCAAAATGTCCTTTTTTATCGGGAAGCATCATATATTAGTTGT
>JAGOIJ010000192.1 GCA_017995695.1 Candidatus Omnitrophota bacterium
GATCCGAACCGGTAATAAAATATAAATCGTCGCGCGCATACAAACGCTTGAGCGCCTGTAGCGTATCTATCGTATAGGAACGTCCTTTGCGCTTAATCCCTACATCTGAAACGGCAAACGAACCGTTGTCTTTAATGGCCAGCTTCACCATGGCCAAACGGTCAGCTGCTCGCGCAATGCCGGTCCTCTTCTTATGCGGAGGCAGATACGCCGGGACAAACAAGATTCTATCTAATTGCAATTTCTCGCGAACCTCATCAGCCAAAATTAAGTGGCCAAGATGTATCGGATTAAACGTCCCCCCCAGGATTCCTATTTTCATGTGCGCACCTGCCCATTGCCAAACACTAGGTATTTATAGGTTGTTAACTCCTCAAGCGCCATAGGGCCGCGCGCGTGCAGCTTATCAGTAGAAATGCCAATCTCAGCGCCCATGCCAAACTGATACCCATCGGTAAAGCGAGTAGATGCATTAACATAGACACACGCAGAATCAACGCGTTTCAAAAATTCTAAACTATTATCATAATTCTCCGTGACGATAGCATCGGAATGATGCGAGCCATACCGGTTAATATGGTCAATTGCCTCTGCTAAACTATCAACCACCTTAACCGAAAGAATTAAATCAAGGTATTCAGTGCGGTAGTCTTTTTCCGTTGCTTTCTGGACGCCCTTCACAATCTTGCGCGTCAAGGGACAACCCTTAATCAAAACTCCCGCATCCATTAATTTCTTAAGCATTCCCGGTAGAAACCGCGCTGCTGCGTCGCGATGCACCAACATCGACTCCATCGCATTACAAACTCCCGGCCGTTGGACCTTGGCATTAAAGCAGATTTCCTGCGCCATATTTAAATCGGCCCATTCGTCCACAAAAACATGGCAGATCCCTTTGTAATGCTTGATAACCGGAATACGCGATGAGCGCACCACGCGCCTGATCAAAGCCTCACCGCCCCGAGGGATAACTAGATCGATAAAGTCATTGAGCTTAAGAAGTCTGTCAATAACAGCATGATCCTTTGAGGCAATTAAATGAATCGCCTGTTCAGGAATCCCCGCCTTGCGCATCACGCTACTTAACGCGTTAAAGATCGCATGGTTTGAGTAAAACGATTCTTTTCCGCCACGTAAGATTACCGCATTCCCTGCCTTAAAACACAAACCAATGCAATCGGCAGTAACGTTTGGCCTTGATTCATAAATTATCGCAATAACGCCAATCGGTACCCGCACCTTATGAATCCACAGACCATTGGGACGGCGAAACGCCTTAATAACTTCGCCAACGGGATCATGCAGACGACTTACCTCAAGCAGCGAATCCGCCATGTGCTTAATGCGCTTTTCATCTAAGGTTAACCGATCAAGCAAGGCCTTAGATAAACCACGGGCTGATTTTATATCCTTATGATTAGCAGCCAACAAAGAAGCCTTATCCCGCACTAACGCATGAGCCATCGCCTTAAGCACCTCATTTTTCTTAGCCGATGGCATAATTGCCAGCACCCTTGCAGCTTCCTGGGTTTTCTTTGCTATTGTAATAAGATCTTCGTTCTTCTGCATTGCTTACATCCTTATGCCATTATCGCTATATCGTTGCGATGAATAATTTCCCGATCAAAGCGCTTGCCAAGCACCGTTTCCAATTGTTTACTTGAAACGCGCGCCTTGCCTCGCGCAATTTCTTTTCCCTGCGCATCAACAACGCTTACCACATCTCCCTGGGCAAACGCGCCCTCAAATGAAACAATACCAACAGCAAGAAGGCTTTTTTTATTAAGCAAAGCTTTTCTTGCCCCATCGTCAACAACCAAGTGCGCCTTTGGCTTAGTGCCAAAAGCAATCCAGCGCTTTCTTTCAACAAGAGTGCCTTTACCTGGCGCAAATACTGTCCATGCCCCTCCTGAAAAAGGATCTTTGGTAATTTCTTCAAAATACCCAAGCTTATTACCGTGCGCAATCACACAGGGGATTCCCGAATCAGTTGCAATCTTTGCTGCCTCAAGCTTAGTAATCATGCCCCCGACGCAGGTCTTTTTAGTTGTCGGACAAGCTAATGATTTAATCTGGGCGGTAATCTCCGGAACAAATTTTACGATTTCCTTATTGTTATCAAGCAACCCGTCAACATCAGAGAAAATAATCAATAGGTCTGCGCTAATGAGCGTTGCCACCAGCGCAGAAAGCCGGTCGTTATCTCCGAATTTAATTTCCTCGGTTGAGATAGTATCGTTTTCGTTAACGATAGGCACTGCCCCGAGTTTCAAGAGCCGCAACAAGGTATTCTTGGCATTCAGGTAACGCTTGCGGTCGGTAAAATCATCACGAGTCAAAAGAACCTGCGCGCACCAAATCTTAGACATCTGCCCTTGCGCGCTTGCTTCTTCGAACTCCTCGCTATAACAGTCCATTAACCTGTTCTGGCCGATAGCGGCAGCGGCCTGCAACATCGACAGATCCTTTGGCCGCGAACACAGATCCATAGCGCTCATCCCCAATGCGATAGCTCCGGAAGAAACAATAACAACTTCGTAGCCGACCCTCATCTGATTAACGACGGAAGTTGCGATCTTCGCCAGAGGAAGCAAATCAATGGAATTCTCCTTTGAACAAAAGAGGCTTGAGCCAACTTTAATAACAATTCTTTTATATTTTCTTTCTGATAGCTGCAAGTAGATCCTCCAACCCTTCTTTTTGAAGCGCTGAAATCGGGAAAACCTTAGCCTTTACTTTTTTCCTGAACCGCGCAAGATGCTGTTTCGCCGACTCAAGATCCATTTTGTTTGCGGCAATAATCTGAGGCTTCTTAAGCAACGCAGGACTGTATTTTCTTAGCTCTTCATTAATTGTTTGGTAATCAACAAGCGGATCGCGACCTTCAAATCCTGACATATCCACAAGATGAATTAATACCCTGGTGCGCTCGACGTGCCGCAAAAATTTATCTCCCAAGCCTTTTCCATGCCAAGCGCCTTCAATACGACCAGGGATATCAGCTACAACAACCGCTCCTGACTCATCCCG
>JAGOIJ010000193.1 GCA_017995695.1 Candidatus Omnitrophota bacterium
CTTCCTGGGAGGAGGTTTATCAATGGTGGTGGCCCTTGGCGCGCGATAAAATGAAAGCCGACGCGGCTATCAAGCAAAAAGTTCAGGAGTTGATTCTGCAGGCGAAAACACAGGAAGAGAAATTAAAGGTTGTCTACGAGTTCTGCGCGCGCAAAATCCGTTATGTTGCGGTTGAATATGGGCAGGCAGGATACGAGCCTCATAGCGCCCAGGATATTTTTAAGAATAAATACGGAGATTGTAAGGATCAGGCAATTCTTTTGGTCACGATGCTCAAAGAGGCGGGGATTGAAGCTTTTCCGGTGCTGATACCGACGCGCCAGATGCATAATCTAAGAGAGGATTTTCCTTCCATTCATTTTAACCATTGCATTGCCGCAGCAAAGCTTAATGCCGAAATCATATTCTTGGATCCCACCGCGGAAACCTGTCCTTTGCGCGATTTACCTCCTGATGATCAGGGGCGCCACGTATTGGCGTGTTCTGAAAATGGTTATACCATTATGGAAACGCCGCTTTTCTCTGCCAAACATAATGCTTTACGGCAGCATACAAAGATTACCGTGCATCCCGACGAAATGATCACCGCGGAAAAATCGGTCTTGACGCGCGGGGTCTATAATCAGTCGCAACGATACTGGTTTCTCTATACGCCTCCTCAATTGATAGAGGAGCAGCTTAAGGAAGCAATCCAGAATATTTCTATTGGAGCTACTTTAGAGCGGTATATGATAGAGAATCTTGATTCACTTGATGCGCCCGTGGTGCTAAAATATTTTTTCCGGGGTCCGGAGTATTTTACTGCGGCCGGCAACTTGCGCATTATGCCGCGCTTGTCTGGGTTTGACGCTACGTTAGCCGCAAAAGCGGCGAGGGTCTATCCGCTTGATTTCGGTATGTTGCATAGCAAAGAAACAATATTTGAGATTGCAATCCCGCGGGAACTTGTGGTACAATATTTACCACAGCCGGTTGTGCAAACGAGTGAATGGTTAACTTATAGCGTTGAATACAACCAGAAAGCTTCAACCATTTACTGCAAAGAAACGATAGAGGTTTTAAGGAGGCAGATCCCGCGCGAAGAATATCAGGCGTTTAAACAATTTGCAGAAACCGCGGCCAAGCAAGGAAAGCAGCATATTGTCTTAAGGAGAGTGCAGTAATGCCTGTCTACGAGGGTATCGATCGTCGAAAAAATGCACGGGTGCAGTCAAAAATTCCCGTGCAGTTTCGTTTGTTGTCAATCGATAGACAGCGTTTTTTTTCTGATTGGTTATTCGGTTACACAAAGGATATTGGCAAGGGGGGCATTTGTTTAACCGTTGATAACCTTTTGGCAGAATACGCCAATTTATTAAGAGATCGGCAAGCACTCGTTGCTATGGAGCTTGAGATGCCGATGATCCGCAAACCCGTTTCTGTTTGCGCAAAAGTGGTCTGGATGCGTGAAGCCAGCGATGAGCCGAAGAAGTTTCATGTTGGTTTGCAATATGAGGAATTAGGAAAGCTGCGCACTGATTGGCTGGTGTTGGCAGCTTTATGCAAGCGATATTCCCCGGTTTTTGTTCTGGGGGTTGTGGGTGCCTTTTTGTTCTTTTTGTATTTATTATTGTTTAAATAAGGGGAGCATTGCGCATGTTACGAAAGGAACATAACGAGACGAACCGCCGAAAATATCTGCGTTTGGATTCGACGTTTCCTGTGCAATTTCGTCTGGTCAGTCTTGACGGAAAACATTTTCTTTCGCAATGGCTAATGGGATTCACGAATAACGTCAGCAAGGGCGGCATTTGCCTTGAGGTCGCAAATCTTAACAAAGAATTGCTTGAGTTTTTCAAGAGTGGCCAGGTCAAGCTATCGGTCGATATCGAATTGCCGATATTTCGTCGGCCAGTTGCCGCGACGACAAGCATAGCTTGGATAAAAGAGGTGGCGGATCAGCCTAGCCGGTATTGCATTGGTTTGCACTATGACGTCATTGATTCCTTGCAGAATGCGCAAATTATGCGCTATGCGTGGATGAAAAAACTTTTTGTTCCTGTCACGTTCGGCATTATCGCTTTTTGCATCGCCGCTTTTGCTTTTAACTTTTTGGTGAATAATCGGCTGGCGGCTAGCAATAAACTGTTGGTTCGGCAGTTGGTTAAGACGCTTAACGAAACAGATATCGTTAAGCGCAAAGCAAGCGATATCGCCCAGGAAAAAGATGCGCTACAATCAAAATTAGCCTATTTAGAAAAACAAATCGTGGTGGCCGAAAAAGAACGTCAGGGAAAACGTGGTGATTCTGCGCCTGCCGCGGCGCACGGGTCTTTAGGCCCGCTTGGTGTATTGCAGCAGGAAAAGAAAATATTACAGGATAAGCTGGCATTTGTTCAACAGCAGGAGGCTGTGGTTGCTTCTGAGATGAGGCGGTTAGGCAAGCGCAAGAGCGCGCTTGAAAAAGCAAATTTTGACAAGATGCTTGTTTGGTTAAAGACGCATCAAAACCCGCGCACCGGGCTGGTGGTCAGTTTTGAAGGAGATAATGATCTGTCTCGCTGGGCTTTCACGTATGATCAGGCGCTGGCTGTTATCGCCTTTAGCAGATTTGGGGATCTTGAGCGGGCCAAAAAGATCTTACTCTTTTATCAGAATAAAGCCAAGCGCATGGATGGAAAATTACTGAATGCCTATTATGTCGATGATGGCGTGCCCGCTGAATTTATGGTGCACAATGGCCCGAACATTTGGATGGCGATCGCCGCGCTTCATTATACAAAACGTTCAAACGATACACGTTTTCTTGGCATGGCTGAGCAGATTGCACAATCGGTCATGAAGATGCAGGAGCAAGATAAGGATGGGGGTATCCGCGGGGGCCCGAATGTGCCCTGGTATGCCACGGAGCATAATCT
>JAGOIJ010000194.1 GCA_017995695.1 Candidatus Omnitrophota bacterium
GGCTTACCTCCGGAAAGCACCGGAGAATCAGCAGGCTCAAGACCAATAATTTTTACGCCAGGCTTCCTTGCCTTAAGCACTTCGCCAACTCCTGTAATTGTGCCACCTGTTCCAATCCCGGCAATAAAAATATCAACCTTGCCATCTGTATCACGCCAGATTTCTTCAGCAGTTGTTGCACGATGGATCTGGACGTTGGCAGGGTTATTAAACTGTTGCGGCATGAAAGCATTGGACGTCGTTTTAACTAATTCCTCTGCCTTTTCTATCGCCCCCTTCATGCCTTTAGCGCCTTCCGTAAGCACTAATTGCGCACCCAGAATTTTCAGCAATTGCCTGCGCTCAAGACTCATCGTATCAGGCATAGTTAATATAAGTTTATAGCCGCGCGCTGCCGCAACAAACGCCAAGGCGATGCCAGTGTTACCGCTGGTGGGCTCAATGATTACTGAATCTTTTTTCAATAGCCCCTTTTTCTCGGCATCATCAATCATGGCAACGCCAATGCGATCTTTAACACTGGAAAGCGGGTTAAAGAATTCAAGCTTTGCCAACACGATTGCATTAAGCCCCTGCGTGATATTATTTATCCTTACTAACGGGGTATTACCGATTGACTTCGTAATATCTTCATAGGTACGCGCCATAATTGCCCTCCTGAAACCGGTTTACCGGTTAAATTAGAAATCCTAATATCTAAATCCTAAACAAATTCAAAATACAAAATTCTAAATTCAAAACAAAATCTTCTGTTTTGGTCATTTGGATTTATGATTTTTAATTTGTTTAGAGTTTCGGATTTCGAATTTAGGATTTAACAATTGTGCCTATCTCCTATCCATTATGCTTTACTTAACGCTTGCTCTATATCCGCAACAATATCATCGACATGCTCAAGGCCAATTGATAAACGCACGAAATCAGGCGTGACACCCGTTGCCAACTGCTCAGCTTCTGATAACTGCTGATGGGTTGTCGTTGCCGGATGAATAGCTAAACTCTTAGCATCTCCGATATTAGCAAGATGCGAAATCAACTGCAACGCATCAATAAATTTCTTTCCTGCGGCCAGCCCCCCCTTAATGCCGAAACCAACGATGGCGCCTGCGCCTTTTTTAAGATACTTTTTGGCGCGCTCCTTTTCTACGCTTGTATCCAAACCGGGATAGTGCACCCAGGAAACCTTAGGATGTTTTTCAAGATAGCGCGCAACGGCAAGCGCATTTTCCGAATGCCGCGGCATCCTCAAGTGCAAGGTTTCAAGTCCCTGCAGGAATAAAAAGGCATTAAAAGGAGACAGCGCCGGCCCTATATCTCGCAAGAGTGTCACCCTTGCCTTTATGATATACGCAATATTGCCCAATGGTTTAAGCGCCTCGACAAAATTAATCCCGTGGTAGCTTGGATCAGGATCGGCAATCAAAGGAAATTTGCCGTTGGTCCAATCAAACTTTCCGGAATCAACAATAATGCCGCCTAAGGAGGTACCATGCCCGCCGATAAACTTGGTTGCAGAATACACAACAACATCAACGCCAAAATCAATCGGACGCAGAAGATACGGCGACACCGTGTTATCTAACACAAAAGGAATCCCATTTTTATGGGCGATCTTGGCAATAGCTTCTAAATCTGCCACATCAAGCTTGGGGTTACCGATAGACTCCGCATAAATAGCTTTTGTTTTGGGAGTGATTGCTTTTTGAAATCCCTCAAGGTCATTGGATTTGACAAACTTTACCGTAACACCGAGCCGACGAAACGTATAATGAAACAACGTATACGTGCCGCCATATAAGTTATCCGCGGAAACAATTTCATCCCCTGCCTGGGCAATATTTAACAGCGAAAGAGTGATAGCGGATTGCCCGCTGGCAACGGCTAAGGCGCCCACGCCGCCATCAAGTAAGGCCATACGTTTTTCCAACACATCTGTCGTAGGATTCATCAGACGCGTATAGATATTGCCGAATTCCTTTAAGCCAAACAGGTTTGCGGCATGTTCTGTGCTCTTAAACTGATATGACGTGGTTTGATAGATCGGCACTGCGCGCGCGCCAGTAGTTGGATCTGACTCTTGCCCTCCGTGCAATGCTAAGCTTTCAACTTTTAAGTGTGCGTCTTTTTTGCTCATGATAATCTCCTATGTTAAATTGAATACGTGAGAACTTGCTCTTTAACCCTTGCCTGAAATGCTAATTCATCAAAAGTAACCGCGTCAACAATTTTTGACGTGGCTGCGGAAACATCACACCAAATCTTGCGAAACAAACATTTGTAGATATCAGTGCAGCCGCTATAACCTTGCTCAAGGCAATTAATCGGTTCAGTAGGTCCATCAATAAAACGCACGATATCGCCGACTGTTATTTCTTTTGGTGATTTTGCCAAACGATAGCCGCCGTGTTTACCCCTGCGGCTTTCCAGAAAACCTCCTCTTTTAAGATCAAGCAACACCTGCTCAAGAAACTTAATCGGGGCTTGGGTACGTTCAGCTAATTCAGAGATGGTGACTACATCCTTATCATAATGCAGCGCCAAATCTAACACAGCTTTAAGCGCATAATCTCCACGATAAGTAATTTTCATTGTCTACTCCCTCTCTTGCATATTATCTCTATCAACATAGTATATGTTTAGCATTTCCTTATATCATTATACCCCGGTCAGTGTCTTAATCAAGCGGTTTTCCTTTACAGAAGAACACCAACGATCAAACGCGCCTGCATATCATCAGACCCCCGCCCGAGTCCCCAGGCAGTACCAGCTGCTGCCCACACTGTTTTCCCCGACCACGAGAGTGTTGGCCCGAGCGCAGCAGTTGGATCGCTGTAACTACCCTTTGATTCAATGCCAACGGCCACTGCCGAGGTCAAATGATAACTAATCCCTGTG
>JAGOIJ010000034.1 GCA_017995695.1 Candidatus Omnitrophota bacterium
TGTAGTCCATGCTCCGCCAGAACGAGAACAGCTTGGTATTTCTTCCTCGAGTTTTCTTCCGCTTAAAGTTTCCCTCGCCACCCTATTTTTTGCAATAATCCTACTTTCATCCATATTCATTCTTCCCTCTTATGCGGCTATCCTACAGATTGGCGAGTGGAGCATCACAAAGGTACATGATGCGGCCTTAAAAGACTCGCTGTTGCAAGGAAAGGTTTCTTACAATGGGATGATTGACGGATCCCTTATCCTGGCGCTCTTAATTATTGCCAATATCCAACTATTTTTTAATAAAAAACTAAGTGGCACCGCGCGCAGAGTAAAGAACGCCATTGTTGTTATCGGGGTTCTGGCCATAATTATCCCGTTAGGATATTTTAGTGGTGTTGCCCGTTTGCATCAGGGAGTCTTTGCAGATGATCTTTCCGTGTACCTGCGCGATGGCAAGGGTGAGCTCTATAACGTAAAAGGCCCTGCATACATTGCTCATGGCCTGGCCATTGGCGATGACCATTTTCTTGAGAGCAGAGAGCAAAGCAAAGATAAAATAAATGCGCTTGCCAAAGAATATGCTATCCCCGGCCTCTTGCTTATTTCATGCAATAGAGGTGGCGTAACGATAAAGGAAGTCAACGTGCCTTGCATCTATGCGAAATCTTTCGTTCCTATGCCGCCGATCAGGACTGGATCTTACTCTTGGTGGGAAAATACGTTTGGGGATGCCATTAAAGACGGAGATGTCATATTTTCAGCAGAAGGATGGTGGGTGGCGCTTCCTTCGGGTGAGGATGTTGAGTTGGGGCACGCATTAGAGCAGGGGTTACTTGGGTCTTCTAGCCCTGCGCAAGGCATCAGTGATAGGATACGCGCATTAAGAGACGCAGGGGCGCAGCATGAGGTTGCAGAGTTATTGTTGCAGCTATTACAAATAGGTGATGCTCGAACCGTTGATGAGGCTATCGATGCTGTTATTATTCATTCGGTTGATTTTTTAAGGTTTCCTTGTTGCATAAACCATCGGCTGATCGATGCGATGCTTTCTGTGTGCGAGAAGGATGAACGATTGATAGAGATAGTTGTTCATCGAGTTGCTCAACGCATACGCACGAGCAGGCATGATCGTTTACAGGCTAATGTTTTGGCTGAGCTTGTCATGAAGTTGAGTTGGTTGACCTGCCGCAAAAAGAGCGAAACGCACGCCTTAGGGCATCTTCTTGCGCGCGCTGGCTACGACCATCTTCCTGAAATGTTGCGCGATTGTTTCCGCGTGAATCGGGAAATGGCGCCTTCGCAGTTCGGGAGCGCGCTTTCAGGGACCGATAGCGACCTCGGCGATGGTCTTATGCTGCGGGCATTTGATAAGAATTGGTATTTTCTTGAAGCGAATGACGTGGCTGTTGGTTTTGCGGAAGTCTATCTTCCTACTGCGGGAGATACTCTGTTTCTGGGGGTGCGCATTTTTGCATTGGAGCACGCGCGTAAAGGTTTCGGCTTGAAGTTCATGCGTTGGGCTACTCAACAGGGAGGCTCGGCTGCTTCTGTCATCGGGCTCTACCCGGCAACTGATGCGCATATACAACTATTCTTACGAAGCGTGCGCGAAGGGATTCTGTCACAGGTGGGAGCGTTGTATGAAACCGCAGAACATGTGCGCGATATAGCGGGGCGTGATGTGCGCTGGACACCTATTGTGTCGACAACAGAAGCAAGGGCGCATGCAGCGGGAAGGAATATATTCCTGAAGGGCTTCGCAAAGCGGGGTCGCAACAGCGCCAGTTCCCCGGCGCAGGAAGTTATTAACAACCGTAGGGGATACTTAAGGGGTGCCTACCTTGTGGATAACTCAAGTTCGCCTATCGATGAGGATGAATTGCATTGCGCCAGTATCACGGTGCGGGATGATCTATATTTTGGTGCGGCGCGGTGTTTGCTGGTGGCGCAAGATTCAGGTTATTCGTTCGTAGCAGTGAGTGAAGACGGTAGCAAAAGGGAAATTGCGCACCTTTCAAAAGGTAGCGTTTATCGATTGGGCCGTGGTAGCGATAATGAGATTGTTGTGACTACCGGAGGCTATTCAGTATCCCGGCGCCATGCGCAGGTCGTCGTTACCGATACAGGCGAGGTTTTGGCATACGATTTCTCCATGAACGGGACGTATGTAAATGATTTGCGCCTGATGCCCAACAAGGCAGAGCAGTGGAGCCAGGGGCCCTATTTTACTCATGCGGGGCTCATTAGACAGGGCGCCAGCTCGCCGGTACATTATACCGATGATTGGCGCAATCAGCGGGATGAGAAAATACGTCAGCGAGAGCGGGCGCTTGATGGGAACATGGCTGCATGGAACCACGTGTATTATTACGCTGGGCTCTTAAGGGAAAGCCGGGGCAACGCACAAGATAGAAAACATTTCGCAGAAGAATTACGTCGTGGGATGAGCGCTGTGGGTGCTACCGACCGGATACTTGGAATTGATGAAACCGCCGCGTTGGTTCCCTTTGGAAGGTTGCTATATGAATTCGAGAACGATAGTTCTCGCCAACATTTTCATCATAGATCGTCTTCTCCCGCTGATCAGTCGGATGCATCTTCGAAGCCCGACCAAGAGCAACTTGCATTATTGTTGCTGCGCCTTGAACGAATCATCAGCGCAGGTGAGGAGTCAATGCGTAAGAGCGATAAGAAGTTGGTGATACGATTAGCCCGTGAGTACAATCTTGCGCCGCGGGAAAAAGGCAAGCGTCTTCCTTCCCTCTCTATTGCGTTACACTCGGTAGCGATCGTTGCCTCCGCATTATCCGAAGCCTGCAATGTTACGGATATCCCTGAGTTTGCGCTGGCGGTGATGGATGATTTGGGCAGCAAAACATTTAGGCATGAGCTGCTGCATCTGGTAAACCATCTTTCGGTAGTAGATGAAATATATAAAAGAATGAAGGATAAAAATGAAAAGAAAAGAATGTATGCTATTTGTAAGCGGTTGGAACGGTGCGAGAAAATGGCGCACGGGTGGGCGCGCGTACTGGATTCTTGGAAAGATATTCCCGCGATTGCACAACGCTCACCGCTGGCTCCTGCCATGGTGGTTGCATTGTTGGGCCGTTTGGCTATCTTTATCGATGAAGTGCACCAGATGAACCTAGCTATCGAAGAGTATCTTGAATTGCAAAAAGAACATATTGATGAGATATATTTGAATATTTGTTTAAGATCGATCCGGCGCATAAACGAAGAGTGCGTGTTAAATTCCGGAAATTTAGCCAAAATCAAAAGGACCATTATCCTAGGGGAACAGAATGAGCAAATAGATATTAATAAATTAGTAGTTGATACAGTGCGGGCGGCTGAAGAGGATGAGCAGATAAAATTAACCGTGCGGCTTGGCCGTAACCTTCCCTTTATCTGGGCCAACGCCATCAAGATGCGCTATGTCATGATCAATTGGCTTACTAATGCCATGGATTCGATTAATGAGGCATTAGGCAAGGGATTGATCGCGCAAGGCCATGTCATTATAGAGACCATCCTCTGCGTGAGGGGAAGGGAAACATTTATCGAGATTATGTGCAGTGATAATGGTGTCGGTATTCCGGAGGCTTTGCTTGGGCGCCTTTTCGCCGGGCAGGTGACTACGAAAAAAGGCGGCTCGGGGTTGGGACTGCAGATAATGAAAAAGGCAGTTGAAGAGGTCGGGGGGGAAACTAAGGTGTTTTCTCCATCTCCTGTTTTTGAAAGCGGGGTAATGGGCAGTAGTTTTGCGATCCGGCTGCTTGCCGGTCCGTATCGGGATATCGATGCGGTTTCTGAAGAAAAGTCTCAGTCTATTGCCTACACTGATTTTTACCCGGAAGTAACAGGGCGCATACAAAACGTGAGGCAGGACAGAACAACCTTCGTTTTTGTTACTGTTGATTTTTCCCGTTCAATGAAGCATGAGTATCCTTTGAAATTTATGTTGCATTACCAAGATACCGCCGATCCGCGCCTTTGGCTCGATGAAGAAGGATTTTTGATCCAGCATATGTCTCACCGCACAAGCGCCAGATTTCGAGTCGCCTTACCCAAAGGCGTGAAGGAATATACGTTGCGGGTTTCAACCGATGGTGGAAAAACGTGGCATTGGCTGGGATGGAACGTTTTCTGCAGCGCCAGCTCGCCGGCGCAGGAGCAAGGGTACGGCTACCCTGGTAACTTAGCAAACGGTGTGACCTCTCAAATCGTCTTGTTTCCTATCGATGCTGCGCCTCTTGCAGGTGGTGAAAATCTCGGCACAGTTGTCTTGCCCAACGGCAATCTCTGGCAGGTCGTAAAAGCCAAAGCAGAGGTTGCGTCAGATAAGGTGGTTGCCCGAATCAGATATTCTCTATATCCCGATTATCAAGCCTCGATGAAAGACAATAAAACTGATCCTGTCTTGCAAGAGGCCATGGCATTCTTTTATAAAGAAACCCAGGGATTCGTTAATGCGATGGTGTACTTTGAATGGACTTATGTTGAGCCTGCTTTTGCTAGACAAGGGTTCGGGGCACTGTTGCGTTATCTTGCGGCAAGCGATAGCCAAGCTCATGGTATTTTCTTTGGCCTTTCTCTTGTTTCGATCAATAATCAAAGAGCATTAAAATTTCATGATGCGTTGCGCGGCAGATATATAGGTTTATATATGTATGGTGATTTAACCGAAGAAGAAGAATCGCCGTTGCAGGTAAGGTTATATGATATAGGGGAACTCATTCTTTTGGCTCTGGGAATATTGAAGAAAAAAGGAGTACAATTCAAACCATATATGTTGCCCTCCTTTGCCTCTATTAGTCGCGTGGTCAAAGATGTTGATCATGACGCCAGCTCGCCGGCGGGCATTTTCTCAAGAGATAAGATTGATCGCTACGCTCGCGCTCCACAGGGGATATTTCCCGATGGTTCTCCAATTAACAGGAGCTTAAGAACTCTATTGGAATCAGGCCCAGTGCGACTTACTAAGAACGATACGATCCTTATTAATATTCCGCAGGCATTCTTTTTTTCATGGTATGAGCGAAGATTTGGCTTGATTGCTCCTGATAAACCTTCAACCTATATCCGCAGCTATATCTATCATCTGTTTCTGCTCATGCTTAAACAAGGAGATTTCCTCCGGTCGTTCCAAAGGCAATTCCATCGTCTTGCGTTTAATGATGCGCTTGGTTTCTTCCAAATATTCAACTCGCTTTTTAACGTGGTAAGCGATGCGCGCGGCAACCCGGCCCGCCTCGAAAGAGCGGCGTTATCCAACGTTCAGTTGCTGACAGCATTGATAGAATCAGTCGGCGCGCACTACATGTCCGGGGCTTATGAAGATCATTATATCCATCCGCTGTACACAAAAGAAATGGCTGTGCTTGGGAGTCGAGAAGGTTTATCCGCGACAGCCGGCCCGGTGATGGTATGTGAACTTATTGAGCTTGCGGTGAACGAGGCGCTGTCTCGGCTTCAGCCGGGCTTGCGTCTTATTGATTTGGCTGCTTCGCAGTATCGCCACAAGCCTTTCTTAGAGATTGCCTGGTTTGAGCATTTGGTTGGCGTCTGTTCCCATTATGCGAGATTGCACGGCGTTTCGCTCCAGCAGTCTATGATTGATAAGCGTAACGTCGCTCGTCTGAAAAAACAAATCAAGACGCACGTTGCCAGCGATGATCATGCGTCTGTCGTGGCAGCAGATATCTTGTGGGATTTGGGAGCTAGCAGTATTTTTGGAGAATGGATGTATTACGGTATCCCTGCCGATGCCTGGAGAATGGTAACGGTTGCTGATGCGGTTGAGGAAGCGTTGCTGCGCGATAGTGATAGATTCTTAAGCCAAACACTGAACGCGATTTTGCAGGAAGAGGTTTCGTTGGGAAATATCGGGCTCATCGAAGTAAGTCAGTACCAGGAGGGCCAATATGCCGGGATTTTTCATGTCCATGTAAAAGTAACGACGCAGAGAAAAAAACAAAACGATGTTCAATTCATCGTGTTTGCCGCCAAAGGCCCTTCGGTTAATGAAGAGACAGAGCAGGAATTTAAGAATTTGCGCGCATGCGGTCTGATTTCTCCTGAACACGTGTGCGCTGTGTATCAATGCTGTCACCAGCGCGTGTGGCAAAAAGAAGAACCGTGCGATGTGGTGTTATTCAGCGATGAATTTCTCGAAGGTTACTGGGAAATAAGTGCGATATTGAGAAATAATCCTGAAGCAAAAAATTTAATAGTGCCTGGAGAACGTGGCATGGGATTGGTGTTTAATCAAGGAGGGAAATATCGGGCCAGGCCTTTGAGTATGGGTGGGGCAGCGCGCGAAAGCGCAGTTAAAAAAGAAATTATCAAGACGGTAACGCTCTATGCTTTTGAGGAAGCAGGAAAATTTTTATTGTTCGTCATCAATAACGGCGATTTTGTTGGTATGATCGACCGGCAAGGAGTGGCGCGGGTGAAGCTGGTGGCTGCGCATCAATATGTTTCAGCGCTTGAAGATTTTGTTTCTTTGTCTGGCATTGCGCGCGAGGCAATCTTTGCTTTAAATTTTCTACAGTTTCTCTTATTGCGCCGGGAAGTTGATGCCTTGCAAGCGCAGAATGTGCGATTAGGCGCTCATCCTGATGAACCGCGAGAGCATAATGATTACGTGTTTGCGCCTGAGGAGGTATTTGAGGGCGTGCTGATGGGGTTAACGGCAAAGTATGGAGCAAAGACAGGGAAAGAAAAATTAATCCAGTGGTTACAATGGTATGTTGCGCCGCTTGCGACTGACACGTTCATGCGGCTTATGCCTGGTTCTTTCCATGAGGAACTAGCTGAGCAGGCGCGCGAGTTTCTGGGCGCGCTCAAAGATTCCTCCTTGCCAAATGATGGGTTTTCCTCCTCACCTATCACTCCGGAAGAGCAGGCGTTTCCAAATCACCCACTTTCGATTGTTGATGAACAAGCATTGGCACAGAAGTGGGAACAATTCGTTCCCATTATACGAAAATATATTGCAGAGATTGAGGCAGGTGCGGTGAAAGAAGGATGGGCGCAGGTTCCTAATAAGGAAATCAGTAATTTTGTCAGCCGTGAGTTTGGAAAGTTTGGAGAGGCGTTGTTCGACGCATTTGGCGCATGTTTGGTGGATGTGTTTGGCAATCTTCTTTTTGAGGCGGAGGTTATTGCTACGTGGGGTGTGTCGTTTACGCAACGTTCTCTTGCGCAACAAGCCCAGCTCATACAATGCGCTTTGGAAGAAGTCGAGAAGCTCAAACAAATAGGTAGGTTACATGTATTACGAAAAGCGTGGATTAGTTCTGACGTGGGATTCGACGCATCGCGTGTGGTTGGTGATAGCGAAAGCGCCAGTTCCCCGACGCAGGAGGTTTCCCTTGCCTCGTATCATACTACACACGACGATGCCTATCGATGCGCCCAGCGTCACTATTATTCAGCAGTGTTGCCGCAGCTTTCACCTGGCTTTGGAAAACAACCATTAGAAACTAAAAGTAACGGCTTAGGCGCCTACAATGCAATCCATTTAGTTGATTTTCTTAAAGCCATGTTTGATTTATTCTTGCGCAAAGATATCAAGGGTAAATGCGCGAACTTTGAGCAGATTCATGTCCTTGATGTAGGTTGCCGGGAAGGAATGTTTTTATCCGAGCTCAAGCTGGAGGCAGGGAATTTGATTGGTGTGCATGGTATCGATATTGTTAATGTGCCCGGCCGCAGCAAAGACGTTATTTTCACGCAAGGAAGCGCTGAAGCGTTGCCCTATGCAGATGGTGCGTTTGATATGGTTGTTTCTACTTCATCGTTGAATTTTGTATTTGATCCTTTGCGGTGCATTGAGGAGGCGTATCGTGTGTTGCGACCGGGTGGCGCGGCATATATGCATATGATTCCTCTCTTAGTTTATGAGACCATGGGCGGTGAGGCCAAAGACCAGCTGGATTTGTATGCGATGGCCGATGAATTGAGAAAACAGGGGCATATGGTGAGGTTTTCTACGAGTTTGCGCATCCATAAGCACGCTGCAATAAGTCGCATACATCTTCCTTACCAGCTGGTGAAATATGATGGTATGCGTAGGTATTACCAACGTCAGATTGCAGAAACTATCATCCCGGCAGGCTCCAGCCCGGCCCAGGGCGCCGCAGCTGAAGAACTCTGCATGCCTCCGATCCGTGCGGGAGTGTATATAAATGATGTGAGTGCTGAAGCGGCGAGCAATGCCGCAGCTATCCGGAAAAAACTCGATTTAGCCGGCGTTACGTTCACTACTTCCGTGTATGAGCTTCAAAGTAACTTTTTCGATTTCCCTCCGCTTGATGACAGGTTAAATATAATTTTCATGGGAGGACTTTTACCCGACTGTATCGCTGGCGCAGTGGTTAACCATTACCGCTATTTTCTTGTCTCGCCATTGAGAGAGCTATGGGCAACGCTACCGCTATTAGCCCTGACTCCATTTCTTCCTACTATCTTTGATACCTTTGGTCATTACAACGCGCATATCCGATGCGACCATAGTGTTGTGATAAGTTCTCGTTGGGCAAACTGGGGTTTTCCTCGTGCTTCAGAGGTAAATTTTATGGTTTTGAAAGATGGAAAGGTAGCTTTTCCGAGAAGTATTCGGCATGCAGATGAAAGGCAAAAGTTTTTTATTCTTAATTTTATTTTATCTGAAGCGTGTTTAGAGCAAGCCCTAAAAAGAACTATCGGAGCAATTGTTGCAAAGCAGCTCGAAAACTCTCCGGCAGGCTCCAGCCCGGCGCAGGATTATGCTATTGTGGAGGCCACTTCTGTTGTTTCCGATTCATGGCTTTTGCAGTATGCGGCGTTGTTAGGAGAAATTGAGGATGTGGAATTCATCTTTTACACTTGTTCTGCGGTTCGGTCAAACGACCCGTTCATGCGGACGGTACTTATGGTTAATGGTGATGAGGTAATCGGAGGTTACACCTATATAAGGCCTAACACGTGTTCGCAAAAAGGAATTCTTGAGGCGATAGTCATCAAGGAAGAGTACCGCAGGATAGGGCTTGCTTCTCGTCTATTAAGAGACTTGAGAATGAGGTTTCTCATAACAAAAAATGGAGAGGTCGAATTCATCGCGATAATTTGTAAAAGGGATAGTAAATTCTGTAAGCCTGGATTTTTTACAGGGAGCATGGATCATTTCTTGCGTCGTTTTGGCATAAGGGTTTCTTCGCAAGGCGCAACTGCAGTAAGTGGCGCCAGCTGCCCGATGACAAGCCAAGAAGATGATTATTATGTTTCTTCTCCGGCGCAGGCCCAAGTGAAAGAAATTCTTGCTTTGGCTGATGAGATTCGCGCCAGGTTGCGCACCTATGGCATTGCTTGGGCGATAGAGAATACTCCGTATGACTGGCAGGATAACGGTTTATTTTTAGGCGGCTCTCACGCAGGGACTTACTGGGGAGACTGTGGCATATTTGCAGAACTTTTGGGGGAACTATTGCTTGAACATGGCATGCAGGGGAGAATTGTTCCCGTCATCATTAACGCCAAGCTGCATAGGTTTAATATTCAGAACCCGCGTGCACGCTCTATTGTTGATGCGCCTTTTCAGCATGTCGTAGTGCTGACAGATACAAACGTGGTTGTTGATGCTTCAGGTTGGGGGGGTGTTTTGAGTGCGGCAAGGGGCAGTATACTTGCTGTGCCCCTTGAAGAGTATCCTTTTGTTAATTCTTTGCGCGAAGCGTTCGAGCATAACTTAGCAATGCCGATACGCAGGCATCCAGATAAGAATCTAAGTATTTGGTACAATTATGTAGTGAGCCGTGACCCTGGTTTCCTCGGAACGTATGCTCTTCCGGTTTCGTTTGCAGAGGTTGCTTTTGGTAGGGTTTTGGAGAGTAGCGTGGGTTTAGGTTTTTACCTTGAGGCAGGCAGAAGGATTCACCTTGTCCTTGATTTGTTTACAGGCCACGGGATCTTTATTTTTCATGAAAGTGTGTATCATGTTCCGCAAAGCCTGCATGCACGATTGGCGATTCCGTTAACGGAGTTTTTTGCTCATCAGCTATTGATCCGCCAGGCGTTAGATGAAAATAATTTGGACAGGATGCTGGATTGCGTAGTGAAATTAGCCGGAGATTATAGTAATTCCGAAATTTCATTATTTGATAGCCGAGGAAGCATTATCCCTGAATCCCCGCATATGTTGCCCGCGGTCATTCATAAAGCGCGCGCCGATTTCAAGACCTGGTTTTCATTTATGTCTAAGCTTCCCTATATTGAAGAAACACAGTTAATTGCTTTAGTTCAAGAGGGGGGTTTCTTTATTAGTTCTCCGGTAGCAAATAAAACAGAAGAAAAATCAACGAGCGTTTACGGAATCGAGCTTGTACCTGTATCCCCGGCAATGAATCGGCACTCGGCTGAGGGGTGCCGGTACGATCTTAATTCTTTAAACGCTGCGAGAGGGATGCCTGCGTATGCGGCCGAAGGCTTAGATTCCGTGTTGTTTTTTAAGATTTGGTGCGCCATGTTTTTAATCGTCCCTACTATCACCTGGATAGCCTTGGGTGTCTGGGACCGTTGGCGAGGGCGCAAAGAGTCTTCACTGCCTGTGGCAAGTGGTAAGAAAACTGTTACGTTAACGCGCGTTGGTTATTGCGGTCTATATTGCGGAGCCTGTTATCATTATCGCGCCTTGTTTTCTGAAGGAAAAAACATTGTGGATGAAGCCAGGCGCCAGGGAAAAGATATGAGTACCTTTACGTGCCAGGGATGCCGGTCAGACGCGTTATATATGCATCCCGGATGCAGTCGGTGTGCCATCCGTTCCTGCGCGCAAGTTAAAGGATTAGTTCATTGCGGCGAATGCGCAGAATTTCCTTGTAAGAAACTGGAAAAATTCAGGGATGACCCCGAACATATCCATCACCTGGATAGCATAGATAGTTTAGAAGTGTTGAAAGAGATAGGCATTGAGGAATGGTTGGATCAGCAGCAAGGGCTTTGGAAGTGTGGCGCCTGCGGCGGGGCGTACAGTTGGTATGATATGAAATGCCCGCAATGCCGTCATAAGGTTGAGTCGTATAATGATGGAACCAAGAATTTGCTCGGTAGAAATAAAACCGGTAGCTCCCCGGCGCTACCGGCTACTCTAAATGAGCAGTATATTGAGGAAAGAGAAATTCTTTTTGGTGGATCGCCGGATAAATTATATTTTCGATTGCAATTGTTTGAAAAGGATGCTCTGGTTAGGACAATTAGTCTTTTGATTGAACCGCGGGGCATCGTGTTGTATTCATGCAGGGGTTTATCAGCATTTAAAAAAGGTCGAATCTATTCCAATGAAATATTCAAAAGGGGTTTTGGACAGGCGGTTGATGTTGCCGAGTATAAGGATTGGCATCCTCGATGGGCACTCGTTTATTATACCCTTACCCCCAGGGATTCCGATGCGAGCATTGAGCCGCTAGAGAGATTCCTTGTCGAGTTTGGGTTTAAGGATATGCGTAGGGCGACGGCACATGATCCTATGCTTCGAGGGTTAATATACGATTATCCTTTTCCTAGGCCACAAGGCAGGCTTAATCATTGGTGGATGTTGTTAGAAAATATTTCTGAAGGCACTACTAAACCACTGGCGTGCTCCAGTCCGGCGCAGAATGCTTCATCGCCTGCAGGGGTTAGCGATTTTAAAACAAAGCTTCTTAAAGAAATTTTATCCATCGAGCGCGATGACAGCTTGCTCCGGCTTTGTCGTCTTGATCATGCTTGGGAGCTCGGTCAGTTTCTCAGCTTTTGTGAGCGGTTGCCGGTGTATTTAGAATTGCAACAGGAGTTTCGCGGTAATATTCTTGGGCAAATGTGCGTAAGGATTATTAAGTTTGGCGACATCGCCGCACACATTGCAAAGGAAGAGCATAGTTTCTACGCCCGTCTTCAGAAATATTCCTTGAGAACCACTGGCGAGAAGATGCCCGCGGCGCTGTCCCGTTTCTTCTTTGCCCACGGGTGCATATTGCCTTTTCGTAATCTTGTTAACGGCTTGCATTTATTATGGCTTTCTTTTGCGAGAGAGGATGCTCAGCAAGATGAGCGCCTGAAGGATGAACGAGAAGATTGTAATGAGGTTTTTCGGCTTGCGATAGGCTTATCCGGGGCTGGGGCAGTTGAAGGCGATACCGGTGAGCTGGGAATGTTTACTACCGAGCAGGGGTTAGATTTCTTTTATGGCTTCCCTTGGGGTGATTTAAGCAAAGGAAGGAAGCGGTTGCAGAATATCCAACATGAAGTTCCGCGCGCCTTCTTCACCTCTGAAGCGCAGAACATCATTGAAGAGTACCGCCAGGTGTTGGCGGAAATACGGGGAGCAATCAGTCCGCAGGAAATCGATGAGATGGTTAATGGCGCCAGCTCGCCGGCGAGAGATATAAATGAAAAAGGGGGAAAAGGGGACGGTTCTATTTTCCCCAGCGCCAGCTCCCCGGCGCAGAGAAATTTTGCTGCAAGCACTATTACGAAAATCATCTTCCATAAAGCCGATGCGAGGGATGCGCAGCCGGTTGAGATAAGCAGGCAGGAGTTGCAGTTGGTAATGGCCGAAATTGCGCAGGGAGGATTTAATTTTAACGCTCTTATATTGGAGAAAGAAAATGAGGATGGAGAAGGCGAAGATACAGTGTTTGAATTCGGCATAGGAAAAGGAGTGTCGCATAGGAGCATTTCTCCAACATTGGGAGAATGGTTATTCACCGGTTTTATCAGCAGCCAAGATGGCTTGGTCATCTCGTTAACGGATAATCATCGCCCGAGTTCTAGTAATGGTCTCAGTGTACAGCAACACCATGAAGTACTTCTTAATTGGAGCCAGGACGTTTTATATGAATATATAAAAATAGCAAGGACTTTAGTGGGGCATGGATTTCCTTCTGCATTTGCAATCAATGTTGCTTCTTTGCAGGATATTAATCGTATTGGCTCATGGGTTGGGGTGGTTGTCGAAACAATCGGTGATCTCGCTCGTCTTCAGCTCATAGGAAACGAGAGCAGTGTCGGTTTATCGGCAGAAGAAGCATTGAATGCCCTTATTCGGGAACATCTGTTAAACAGCGCTACGCTCCAGAGGGAATTAGCAACTATGCAACCAAATTCTTTTGCTGAACGATTGCTGAGAATCA
>JAGOIJ010000035.1 GCA_017995695.1 Candidatus Omnitrophota bacterium
TGCAAATAACTATGGTAGTGATACTCTAATAGGTGGTGCAGGTCAAGATACTATTGATATGTATAATAACCTTGGGGCAAATCAAGGTGCAAATATAGTATTTAATAATATTATAGCATCAAATTTACACGCGCACAAACATTCCCCGCATCCCACGCACACACCCTGATCAATAAAAGCCTTCTTCTTAACATAGGTAATGGCCTTTACCGGACAAATTGCGATGCAACAGCCGCAGGCAGTGCATCTTTTCTCTATCACGCTTGGCTTAAGCGAAGAATGTTGCACTTGCTTTGTCGCCCGGCAACTCATCCCCATGGCAACATTTTTTATTGCGCCGGCGTATCCGGAAACAATATGCCCTGTTGCATGCGAAAGCACCAGTAGGCTATCCACCATCCCCACAAACGACGGAGTTCTCACTTTTTTAATATCATTTGAGGAAACAGTAAACTCTTTTCCGTCATTGCCGAACACACCATCAGCAACGATGAACGGAGCTCCTGTCTGTTCATAGGTGAATCCTTTTCTTTGCGCAAGTGCCAAATGATCAATTGCATTCTGCCGTTGCCCCTTATAGATAACGGACGTATCAAAGAGAAACGGTTTTGCCTTCTGCTGCGCGATCGCAGCAATAATCATGCTAACTAATGCCGGATGAACATGATATACGCAATCGGTATCGCCGATAGTAATCTTAACCGGGACAAACTCTCCTTCTCTGAAGGTTAGGTGAGGATTTGCCTTTTCAATGAGTCGAGCGAGAGCTACCTGCCTCTCTTTTAGATGGGAAGAAGACAATGAAACAAAATAAACATCACTTTTCATTGTTTTCTTCCTCCCCGGGAGAAAGGGTAAAATAGAATGTTGTTCCCTCATCGACCTTACTTTCCACCCAGACGCGGCCTCCGTGACGGGCGATGATGCGTTTGACAATAGTCAAACCGATCCCCGTGCCTTCAAATTGATCTTGGGTATGCAAACGTTGAAAAGCAAAGAATAACTTTTGGGCATTGTGCATATCAAAACCAGCCCCATTATCCTTCACAAAATAAACACACTCTGAACCTTCCTGCTTGCTGCCGACCTCAATACAGGCGGGATCTTTTCCGCGAGTGAACTTTATTGCATTAGACAGGAAATTTGTCAACACTTGCCTAAGTAAACCTTCATCCGCCTGGGCATTAGGAAGAGGCCCTACGCGAAAATCAATCTTACGTTCAGGACAAAGATTCGAAAGCTCCTGGAATATCTCGGTTACTAAATCCCCGATAGCAGTATCTTTTATTTGTAACTCTTGACGCTCAACCTTTGACAGCGCCAGCAGATCAACAATGAGTTGGCGCATCCGGTTAACATTACTAATAATGATATTTAGCTTACTTCTTGCGGCATCATCTAACCTATCCGCCCATTCTTCAAGCAACAAGCTGGCAAAACCCTCAATCACCATAAGAGGTGCCCGCAGATCATGAGCGGCGGAATAGCTGAACGCCTCAAGCTCTTTGTTAGCCATCTTCTCTCTTGCGAGCATCTCTTTTCTTAATGCCGCCAGCTTCGTCTGCAATTCAGATGCGCGAAACGCATCCGCAGTCAACTGCAAGAGCTGCGTCTCCATGGCCTTACGCTCGGTACTATCGATACTCACGCCTTGCATACGCACAGGCGCGCCAGTGGCATCGCGCTCAATATCAGCCTTGGTCACTAACCAATGGATACTTCCGTCGGGCCAAACCACCCGAAACTCGCTGTAATAGCTTGTGCCATTTTGTAATGCTAGGGTTAAGGCCTCATCAACTCGCTGACGATCATCAGGATGCAGCGCATGCAAGAAATTATCATAACTCAACGCTGTCCCGGCAGCAAAACCAAAAAGCTTGCTGCAGGTATCCGACAAGACCAGTTCATTGCTTTTGGCATCTCGCCACCAAATCCCTGCCTGGGTCAAATCTGACAAAAGCTGAAGCTGTTGCTGAACGATGCGTAATCGCTCTTCTGCGCTGTTTCCTACCTGAGCCATAATTTACTTTTAAGCTTTCTTCGTTTCCCTGGGATGTATAACAATCTTATCTCCCGTAATCTTTGCGTTGGGAACGATAATACGCTTTTGATCGGGAGCTGTCATCACCGTATTAAATATTTGGATTTCATCAACAATACCGCTGGCACCTCCTGCGTCCACCATATCTCCGACTTGAAACGGCTGGAATATTACCAACATTACCCCTGCGGCAAAATTAGCTAACGACCCTTGCAAAGCCAGGCCAACAGCCAAGCCGGCCGCACCGATAATGGCGATAAAAGAATTGGTCTCAATGCCCAGTTTATTTAAAGCAGCAATAACGACAAAGATCAGAATACCAAAATAAACGATATTCTTCGAAAATACCGCCAATGTCTTATTGATCTTTGAACGCTCCATTGCCTTTTCAACTATTTGAGCAATAATACGCGCGACCCATTTGCCGATAATAAAAATAAGAATAGCGAAAACCAAATTCAAACCGTACTGAATTGCATAACCGTATATTTTATCAAGCGTTTCTTGCATAGGGCGACTCCTTCTTATCTAATGCCTAATTTATTTTTTAGCTCATCGGCTTTTTTCCTCGCCAATGCCTCTAGTTCAGCCTTTGCCTTCTCAATCAAGGTCTTTGCTTCTTGGGAATCCTTGTCAACGACTGATAACACATGCTGCGCAATAGTAATCGCTTCTTGAAAATCTTTAGAGTTATAAAAGGCCTTTGCCTGGCCAATCAAATAATTTGCCTGTTCCTGCACTGTTTGCATCGCTTTGGAAGTCTCGATAGCTTCTCTGCTTGAAGCAGCCTTCTTCGGTCCGCAACCGACTAACCCAACTCCAACCGCAAAGCTCACTATGGATAGCACTATAACTAATGTCTTCATCAATGGCTCCTTCCTATTGTTTTCTTTCTCCAAGAAAATCTCCCTTATTGGTAAAATATCGCGTAATGCCTTGCGCAGGATTATATACTGAAAATCCCCATCGCTGCTCGTTAATTAAAGCTTCACCTCCTTTTTTAGGCTCAACGCTCAATGGTTGTTGCTCTCCGGGAATGGTAGCAGGCTGAATAATCGGTTGCGCTGGATACTCTGCGCCTAACGGCTCTTTTTGCACAATCATAGGCTCTGCAGGAGCTACCGCTAATGGCTTAGCTACTTGAGGAACTTCCTGCGTTAGCTTATCTTGAGGCTCCTTTTTCTGGGTACAGCCGAAACACAAAGCTATAATCATAAAAAGGAATAAAAGTTGACGCATGCTACCACCCCTTTCTAAAGGAAAAGCATTAACAGCACATAACTTCATGCTACATAATAAAATACGGTTGTCAAGCAGAATATCGTTACAAAAATACTGCTAAAAGGCGGCGAAAAAATAGGCTGGCATTCAAGCCAGCCTAGTCTTGCTAAAACAAAAAAACGGACAAGCTACCATCAACTGCCTTTGATAGCTTAAAACAAAAGCGGTTGCAAAAATAAACCATATCCTAAGAGCACGATCGCGATAGAACCAAATACCAGCCCAAAAATCCACATGAATTTCTTCTTAAGCAAGGCGCTGACCGAGGAAAGCATGATGGCTATTTGAAAAAAAACAACTGCCGCTGAAAAATAATTGCCTTTTCTCGCTAGCAATTTGTTCTTGTGCGCAAGCTCCTCGGCTTCTTGCCGGATCTGGTTTTTCTCTGAATCGTACCGCTGAATTTCTTGCGCGGAAGCTTTGAGTTTTTCGACATAAGCGGCTTTTTGCTCAACATTGGTAGCCCCGAGAACGTCGACTTCAAAAGCGTTTTTCTGCGACTCAACTAAATTCTGCTTAATGCTCTTGGCCTGGTAATACGCCCATTTGCTTGCCTCAAGCGCAGTATAAAGCTGTGTTCTCGTCACGCATGCTGCCCCACGAGATGCTGCGATAGCTGTCATAACTGCAAGACAGGTTGTGGTAATGGCAACACCCTTCATCCATTTTTCCGCTAATAACTCTGCCACCATGCCCTCCTGTGAAGTTTAACAAAGATGTTATCTTTCTAACTTCTTTAACTCCCTTTCAGCCTCTCTTTGTTTCTTTTGTGCTTCTTTCTCTGCTTTCTTCCTAGCTTTTTCAGCTTCTTTTTTTGCCTTAGCTGCTTCTTTTTCCGCCAGCTTTTTCGCTTTTTTTGCTTCTACCTCTGCTTTTTGCGCGCTCTTTTTTGCTTCGATCTTTGCTTTCTTCTCATCTTTGCTTAAGCCACCCAAATGCAATCCTTTATCTGCTGCAAAGATACACCGCGGTGAAATTAGCAAAGCCATAGCAAAAAGAAAAACAGTAATTCTCTTCATGCATACTCCTTTAGTTAAGTAGCGAAACAATAATGGAAAATTATTTTTTATCAGTTAAAACTAACCAGAGCGCGTGGATTACGCCTGGAAGCAAAAACAAAAGCGACAAAACAATATTAATCCAAAAATGAGTAGTGAGCCCCACCTGCATAAACGCAGCTACTGGCGGAAGAACAATTGCCAAGATTACCTTTACGAGCTTCATTACACACCTCCCCTTGGTTATGGTGCCTGGTTATCGTTGCATCATCATTACGGATTAGGCGCTGGTTCTGCTGCTGGCTCTTTTGGTTTAAGCGCCTTATCAATAACCTTCAAGATTTGCGTTTTCGCTTGATTGGCAATCAACTTTTGAGCAATGTACCCTGCATCAACGCTCAATTTGACGCCTGCCGCCTTCCCGGAAAGCTTAAGAGGAAATAAAATCTGCTTATCTGCGCCAAGCAAATACTCAAGCTCCGGAACTTTTGTTATCATGGCTGCTGACAGATCTTCAGGAATCAAAAAAGAGCCTTCCATCGCATACGAGCCATCAAAACCAACCTCTGCATTGCTCTTAAGAGAAAACGCGTCAGCGGTAACAGTCGTATCTCTGAAGATTAAACGGCCTTTATCGATCTCGACAGCCAGTGTCATATCCGATAATGCAGTATCCTTCTTTGCCAATGATTGTTTATAACGCTCTGGCAGCGCGGACTCGATCTTTGCTGCGATGCCCGGAAACATTGTAAGCTTACCCATAACTTGCTGAAACACATTCATATTTTCAAGCACGATATTCTTTAAGACTGCGGACCCTGAACCTGATAGCGAGGAAGAAAGCATCTCCGGGGTAAATCCTTGGCCTTTTACTTGTAACGTGCCAGAAGCTATCCCCTTAGCCTTAACAGGAGCTTTATCCGCGGCAACAAGATCTTCAATCAATAGATTTTCTGCATCTGCTGCCATAGCGAATTCCTGGCTGGTCAAATAATTGTCAACAGAACCTGCCCCTTTAATAATCCCTGTGCCAAGAGAGGCAGTTACGGAATCCAGGATGATTTTTGCCTGTGTAATTTGAGCCTTTGCTTGGATATTCTCGATTGGCTTAGCCAATTCCTTCAGATACACAGCTCCATCCGCTAATGCAATATTGCCTGCTAAGGCCACAAGCCCTGTCGGGCCGGCAGTCATCCGCTCAATATCCAGGCGCGCCGCACCCTTAAGGCTCGCCGGCAACACCACACCCTTAGTCATCGGTAAAGCATCAGGAATTTTTTCTAAAAGGACTTGGGAAAGATCGCTTTCTCCTTTTATCTGGGAAAGCGTAACGGAACCGGTTGATAGATCAAGCTGCGCTTTGCCGGATAGGCGGATATTTCTCTGGGCACTCAACACGGCAGCCTCTGCAGTGAACGTAAAAACATCGGTCAGGGAAATATCTTTTACCTCAAACTGAACATCATTAATCGCCAGCTCTATGCGCGGTTCAAAGGCATAATCAAGATATACTATTGTGCCACCTGAACCCCTTAGCGAAGATATCAATAGTGCCGGCATAGCCGCAGGCGCTGCGCCTTTTTCTGGCTTCTGCGCGGTTTCAGATTCGGCAGGCTTGGCAATGCTTTGAAGATTAATACTTCCGTCTTTCTGACGAATGATTGTTGCCTGGAATTGATCAACGATTATGTGAGCGATATGAATCTTGCGTTGCGTAATGCTGCCGAGCAGATCAATACCAAGGGCAACATTATTAACGGTAAGAAAATTTTCTTTCGCAAACGCAGGATCATCAGCAATTACTAGATTAGCGATATTAAGGCTTACGCCTTGACGTACGGAAAACGCAAGCTTAGCCTTTTCAAAATCAACGTTGCGTTTCAAAGCGCTACTTGCCTGACTGATAATCTGAGGTTTATATCGATTAATGTCAAACGTTTTGATAAACACGACAATCGCTATTGCAAGAACAAGGATCAACAAAAAACAAGAGATTAACACCACTTTGAGAATCTTCATTTAACTACCCCCTACAACCAATGGCAACAAATACTATAACGTAATTAAATACATATCACCAAACATCATTCAGGTTATTTAAAAACTTCTTGTAAAACACTCGTTACCCTTGCTGCTGGATCAGTACGGATTTTTCCCTCTTCCTTTGCCAACATCGTAAATAACCCATCGAGCGCTTTGGAAGAAACATAATCCTTAATATTGACGCCTTTTGCGTATGATCCCACAACAGGCAAATCTTTTGCCATAGTAATGATCTCTTCAAACTTTTTCGTAACGGCAAACTCATTTATCGACTTTTGAACTAACGGTTGAAATTGAGCAAGCAGCTTCTTAGACGTCTTGGCTTTCAAATATTCAGTCGCAGCGGTATTGCCACCTTTAAAAATCTTCTGCACGTCATCAAACGACATATCAGCAATAGCGGTTGAAAAAATATCGGCAGCGGCAGGAGCGGCATTTTCTGCAGCGCGGTTCATGCTCAGGACGAACTCATCAATCCGAGATCCGAGCCCTGCGCTGCGTAACATTGGCTCAAACTTCCTGATGGTTTCAGGCAACAAAACCTTCACCGCTTGATTGGCAAAATACCCATCTTTCTTGCCCAACGAGGTAATTGCATTTTCAATCCCAACCTTTAACGCTTCTTTGAGTCCTGCGCCAATTTTGGTATCGCTAAGCTTTGTAGCGGCTCCTTTATCGAATACGTTTTTGAGCCAATCAAAAGAACCGGCATGCGCCTCAAAGCAAACGCACAGCACTAAAAACGATAAACTCAAACCGACGATTTTTTTCTTCATCACCTCATCCTGCTCTATTTAACAGGACTCTTCTTTAACGAATTAATACCCTTAACCACAATAAAGATCGAAAAAGCGACGATAGTAAAGTCGATCACGGTATTAATAAATTGGCCGTAATTAAGCGTAACCGCGGGAGCTGTCAGCGTCGCTTCTTTAAGAACAAATTTAAGATTTTTAAAATCAACCCCGCCAAGCAGCAAACCAATAGGAGGCATTATGACATCGCCGACTAAAGAGCTGACTATCTTGCCAAATGAAGCACCGATAACAATACCTACTGCCATATCTACCGCATCGCCCTTGACTGCAAATTCCTTAAATTCCTTAAGAATTGACATCACCCCTCCTTTGTATTTCCTGGATAACCTTGTTTAAACATATCGCATGGCTCGCAAGAATTACGCGAGCCATGCGATATACATGAAAACTTTATTCCTTACCGAACCTTAATAATTGAAACTGGACTCTCATTCACCCGCGCCTCAAATGAGGACGTCGATGAGCTACAAGGAGTGCCGGAATTATCGTCAACGCGTAACGTGACAGTATAGGTTCCGCTCTTACTATACGCATGCGTAACTCGTGCGCCCTGCGCAGTCGCTCCATCGCCGAAGCTCCAGTTATAACTCAAAGCATCGCCATCGGGATCAGTTGAACCTGAACCATCAAAGCGTGTCTCTTTGTCAACGCAACATACCAGATTCTCGCCTGCATCGGCAATCGGACGACCGTTAACCTTGACTCGCGTTGTTGCGGAAGCTAGCGAGCACGGCGTCCCTTGCTTATCATCGACAGTAACCTGCACGGTATAGACGCCGCCCTTGGCATACGCATGCGATTGCGAAGCGCCGCCATTTGCTACTGTTCCATCGCCAAAATCCCATGCGTAGAGCAAAGCATCGCCTTCAGGGTCTCTGGCGGCAGCGTTGAACCTTACCGCTGTGCCAACGCAAACACTTTCTTCGTTATCCAAGGTCACCACCGGCGTACCATTTACCAACACATTAACTGCTGAAGATGAAAGAGAACAACGTGTTCCCTTGCCATCATCCACGGTTAGAGTTGCTTTATAACGGCCACCAGTAGCGTAATTATGCGTCACCCGGGCGCCTTCGGCAGTTTCCCCATCACCGAAATTCCAGCTGTACTTTAGGTTGTCTCCCTGGGAACCTGAACCATCCAGTGTAACGGTGCCGCCGGCGCAAGCAACAATATCGTCACCTGCATCAGCAATCGGTTTACGATTCAGCCTCACCGCAACAGAATCGCTGCTCATAGAACACGATGAATCGCGTCCATCGCTCACGGTCAAACCAACGGTGTAATCTCCCGGCTTACTAAACACATGAGAAACGCTTTCACCAGAAGCAGTCTCACCATCACCGAAATTCCATGTATAAGTAAGCGCGTCCCTATCAGGATCGCTTGATCTGCCACCATTGAAACTGACTCGTAACTCCTGATTGGTCGCAAAACACATATCAATATCCGATCCAGCATCAGCTATTGGAGCTGAATTAACATTGATGGTCTTAACCATAGAACCGGTGCTGCAAGGCGTACCTGCGCCATCATCGACGCCAAGCAAAACTTTGTAGGTCCCGCCTTTTTCGTACGTTTTATTGATTGTCCTACCCTTTCCTTTGGTGCCATCGCCAAAATCCCACGTGTAGATCAATGTATCAGGCGTATCATCTGTTGTGGAACTTGCGTCAAACGTAATCACGTTCCCCACGCAGGCAGAATCAGGACTGGCGAAATTAACCTGGGGAGGAGTATTTACCTTAACCTTCTGCGTAGAAATAGAAGTATCGCACTCTAAGGTAGAATTATCTTGAACGGTCAGCGTAACCGTAAACTCACCACCGCGCTCATACAGATGTGTCACCACCGGCTCAGTGCTGGTCGTGCCATCGCCAAAATCCCAAAGGTATGTAATCTTCTCTCGATTGGGATCGTACGAGCTCGTAGCATCAAAAGTGAATTTATTGCATTTTAAATCAGGAGAAACTTTAACCGGAGGAGCCACGCGAGGACGCTCAGCCCTGATTGGCCTACCTAACGCATAATACAACGGCAAGATATTACCTTTATCATCTTTAACGCGCACTGCTGCGTTAGCGTATCGTTGCGTCTTTTTGGTAATCACATAGACTGCCCGACGATCCTGATTGGATGAAACGAGCTCAATGGGCGTAGACGACCATTGCGCACTTGCCGAATCAGCAATCTTATAGGCCCTTCCTGTTAGGGGGTCCTCAAGAGATCCTACCCCGCCATCAGGATCTAAATCATAATTTTCAACAACGATATTTGAAACCCCAGCAGGGATGCCAACATAAAAATACATTTTGTCGCCTTCATTAGGCAAGAGGCGAAAAGAAATCTTATCGCTAAAGGCCTCGGCATTGCTAGGATAAATACGAAGTTTAAATAAATTCTGGTCTTCTCCTTCAAGCGCTTTCGCTACAAGCTTAAATTGAAACACGTTCCCGATCTTTTTACCATCTTCTTTATTGAAAGGACCGAACGTATAATCCTGCCGATCATATTCCGGCGACTCGCCAAATGTCTGGCTCGCTAAAGGAGTTGCCTTATCGCCATAAACAGCAAATTCCACAACCGTATCCCAGCTTTTTTCCGGGGTAGGTTTCAAATCCCTGAAACCTCCGGTATCAGGATCGTTTACCTTAATAATAACTTCTCCCGGAGCATTTTCCGGGACATTGATAAACACCACTTGTTCATGGTCAATATCATCAGCGCCATAATAAGTATTTCCTCGCGGCCCAAAAACATAAAGATATTCAGCGCGAGTTCTGTCCTGGGGAATTGTATAGGAGAAAACATTACTGCATAATATTCCCGTTAACAGCACTACCGCTAGAACCACAACACTAAACCAACCTACGGCTTTTTGTTGCATTTCTCCTCCTTTTTTAGTAACGCCCATGGTCCTCTTTCATGAAAACCATTAACCGACTTTCTTAATCTATATAAAGAAAGCACAAAAAAAGAAAAGACACGGAAATGAGCGAGCTTAGCTGTTAAGGATCCAGAAATAAAGTATGACTTTTTAACGAGTTATTTCTGACAAATCGGAAAAAACGATTTAACGCTGAAAGAAAACATATTGAAAATAAAAAAGATAACGGAACTTAGCACATCCTTATTATAAGCTTTAATATTTGATTGTCAACGATTTTGTTTTGAGCCGTTTTGTCTTTTCTCATTGCGATACTAGCTCAAAAACACATTGTTTTTGAGCCGTTTTGTCTTTTCATTAATGAAAAGACAAAACGGGTAGACAGGGAGAAAAATTACTTCTTTTCCAATATTATTAGATTCAATAGATTATAGCTACACAACTCTTTAACTATACCGAATTCGTACATTATTGGCAGGTAAACAATAGCTTTTTATCTCTGCTTATTGTAACTAAGATATCTTTTTTCTCACAAGATAATAAATATTCGGCCAAAGGTTTTAAGAATTCGTTTTCTATAATCTTATTTATCGCCTTTGCTCCAAATTTAACGCTATACCCTTTTTCTACCAAATATTCTCTTATTTCATCCCCCAACGAAACTCTGACCCCCTGCGTTTCTAAGCGATTTAAGACCACCCCAATCTTATCTCCCACTATTCTTTCCATCCATTCCCGTTTTAAAGGATTAAAATAAATTATCTTATCTATAGCATTTAAAAAGCTTGAGTTAAACCTTTGCTCTACAGCCTTTATCAAGATAGGCCTTACTCTCTTGCACAATTCATCGTAATTCAAGATCTTTAGATCTTCTTCTCGCAAATCTTCCGAAGTTACATTTGATATTAAAATAAAGGTCGCGTATGAGAAAATTACTGTCTCTCCATCCTGGGTTGATAACGCGCCCTTCTCAAATATTTGCCTTAAGAGAGATAACACATCCGGGTGAGCTTCTTCTATCCTATCCATAACTATGATTGAGTTAGGATTTGATCGTATGGAACTAATCAATTTACTTTCTTGTTCAAAACCAATATAACCAGGAGCCGCTCCTATCAAGCGATTTATGCTAGCTTGATCTTTAAATTCAGTCATATCAAAATTTATTAATCTCGTTTCGTCTCCAAGCAAAGCTTTAGTTAATGATTTCGCAAGCTCAGTCTTACCCACCCCCGCCGGCCCGACAAAGAGAAGTACACCTTCCGGCTTGCTTGAATTAATAAACATGCCCATTTTTATCAAATAAATCGCTTCAAGAAGGCTCTTGATCGCTTCTTCCTGTCCAATCACCCTCTCTTTAATTCTTTGCTCTAATAAAGAGAGTTCTTTCGTTTTTTCGCCCAAAACATGAGTAATGGGAATTTGTGCAATTTTTGCAATAATTGCCGCGACATTTTCTGCTGTAACCACTTTATCGCTGCCTTGATCAATCTTTTCGCGGGCACAGGCGTAATCTAAAATATCGATTGCCTTCCCAGGAAAATGCTTATCTTTAATGTATTCATCGCAACATGTTACTGCCATTTGGACAGCTTCATCCCTGATGATTACACCGTGAAATTTTTCGAATCTTTCCTTGCATCTGTTAATTATTTCTATCGTTTGGCTAGTGGTTGGCTCATTTACAAAAACTGGCTGAAATCTGCGTTTCAATGCCTTATCTTTTTCGATAAACTGATGGTTCTCTTTTACGGTCGTAGCCCCAATACAGCGCAAACTTCCTCTTGCCAAGGCAGGCTTAAAAATGTTAGCCGCATCGCTTAAGCCCTTATCCCCTCCAGCTCCTACAATCATATGTATCTCGTCGATGAAAAGAATTATGCTGGCGTTCTTTGCGCATTCTTCGATAACACTCTGAATCCTTGATTCAAATTCTCCTCGCAAAGTAGTGCCGGCAACTAATGAAGTGATATTCAGCTCAATAATTACGCTATTTTTCAAGATTTCCGGAGCCTTCCCTGCAACAATTAACTGAGCGATGCCTTCTGCTATGGCTGTCTTGCCTACCCCGGCCTCCCCAACCAAAAGGGGGTTGTTCTGTTGTTTTCTACAGAGAATTTCGATAGTCGTTTTAATCTCCTCGTCTCTAAAATAAACGGGGTCAAGCTTGCCTTCATTAGCCAAGATATTTAAATTTCTCCCGAACCTCATTAACGGTAAATCATAATTTTGCCCCGCAGAATAATACTCTGTTTTTCGTAAGTTCTCTCTTGAGGGGGTATATATTTTAGGAACGCGCATTTTCGCAATCGCCTTTATTAAATCAGAATATGTCACCTTATTCAACTCTTCAACAATGACCATCGTTTGTATGCCCGATTCTTTAAAGATGCTGGCAACATCATTGTCTTCAGTTGAAAAGATTGCTTTCACGAGATGATAGGGCTCTATTAAATAAGAATTATCCTTTTTTGCCTCTTTATTTGCTAGATCGAAATACTCTTTTTGTTTTTTGCGAATTTCTGGGTTATCCGGATCGTCAGAATGATTATTAAGCAATTTATTGGATAACCGATTTTTAACTTCATTCTCATCTAAATTAAACTTGTTCTTTATAATAAGCCATAAAGGATGCTGAAGATCAATGAGAGCGCGGAATATAAGCTCTTCTTTGATGATTGGGTCGAGCATACAAACGGACGTTTTCTTTGCACGATCTAATAAATCTAGTGTTTCTTCACTCAAATTAGTACGCATGTCCTATCCTTTAAACGAACCAGCTCAAAAACACATTGTTTTTGAGCCGTTCTATCTTTTCATTGATGAGCAAACAGGCCTAGCTCCGACTCGGACGGAGCCTCGTCGGAGCCGTTTTTTCTTTTCTCATTGCGATGCTAGCTCAAAAACACATTGTTTTTGAGCCGTTTTGTCTTTTCATTAATGAAAAGACAAAACGGCTCGAAGTGGACGCCAGGCGAACTACGCAACCCCTTGAAATAAGCCTACTTGTGAAACTCTACCGGAAACGTAGCATGGGGGCTTTAATATCCCTAGGCGAGCCGATCAACGAAA